>NZ_SCND01000583.1:0-2165 GCF_005503585.1 Pseudomonas sp. 2VD | reverse complement strand
ACCAGGATCCGCACCAACGGGTGCGGCAGCGTCAACGGCGACAGCGACCAGCGCTGCTCGCTGCGCGCGCAGACCTCCGGCGCCAGCCCTTCCGGGCCGCCGACCATGAGATTCACGGTGCGTGCGTCGAGACGCCAGCGATCCAGTTCGCGAGCCAGTTGCTCGGTGCTCCAGGGCCGACCTTCGACCTCCAGGGTCACCACCCGTTCCCCCGGCTGCACGCGCGCCAGCATGGCCTCGCCTTCCTGACGGATCAGGCGCGCCACGTCGGCGTTCTTGCCGCGGGTGTTGAGCGGGATCTCCACCAGTTCGAGGGACAGCTCGGCCGGCAGGCGCTTGACGTACTCCTGCCAGCCTTCCTCGACCCAGCGAGGCATGCGCGAGCCAACCGCGATCAGGCGCAACCGCATGCCGGCGTCACTCTTCCGGCTGGTGCTGGGCGCGGCTCTGCTCGGCGCCCTGCCACAGGCGCTCCAGGTCGTAGAACTGGCGGGTCGCCGGGAGCATCACGTGGACCACCACGTCGCCCAGGTCGAGCAGCGCCCATTCGCCGGACTCCAGGCCTTCGCTGCCCAGGGGCTTGACGCCGTTTTCCTTGGCCTTGGTCAGGACGTTGTCGGCCAGCGACTTGACCTGGCGGCTGGAACTGCCGCAGGCGATCACCATGTAGTCGGTGACGCTGGTCTTGTCCCGCACATCGAGGGTCACGATGTCCTGGGCCTTGAGATCTTCCAGGGCATCGATGGCCACTTGGACGAGTTGTTCGGTTTGCATTGAGTCGGTCTCTGTTTCTTTATCAGTGTGGCGCACGATACAGGTGGTGCGCCTCGATGTAGTTCAATACTGCGTCCGGCACCAGGAAACGCACGGAGCGCCCGGCACCCAGCAGCGCACGGATCTGGGTGGCGGACACCGCCAGCGGCGTCTGCCAAACGAAGGTGATCTGCCCGCCCGGCCCTTTCAGGGCCTGCGGGTCGGCCACGCTCCGCGCCGCCAGCAGGTCGCGCAGCGACTCCGGCGGCTCGCTGTCGGCATCCGGACGCTGCAACACGACGATGTGGCAGTGATCCAGCAACGCCTCCCAGCGGTGCCACGTCGGCAAGCCGCAGAAGGCATCCCAGCCGATCAGCATGAACAACTGGTCGTCGGCCGCCAGCTCCGCCCGCACCGACTCCAGGGTGTCGATGGTGTAGGACGGCTTGTCGCGCTTCAGTTCGCGGGGATCGACCGTCAATCGCTCGACTCCCGCCACCGCCCGCTCGACCATCGCCAACCGCTGCGCGGCCGACACCTGCGGGGTTTCCCGGTGCGGCGGCCGCGCATTGGGCAGCAGGCGCAGTTCGTCGAGGGCGAACTGCTCGGCCATTTCCACGGCGCTGCGCATATGTCCGATATGCACGGGGTCGAAAGTGCCGCCGAACAGGCCGATACGTTTGCCCATCAGGTGCGCACGTGACCGTCGCCGAAGACGACGTACTTCTCGCTGGTCAGGCCTTCCAGGCCGACCGGGCCGCGGGCGTGCAGCTTATCGGTGGAAATCCCGATCTCGGCACCGAGGCCGTACTCGAAGCCGTCGGCGAAGCGGGTCGAGGCGTTGACCATCACCGAAGCGGAATCCACTTCGGCGAGGAAACGCCGCGCATCGCTGAAGTTCTCGGTAATGATCGCGTCGGTGTGCTGCGAGCCGTAGGTGTTGATGTGCTCGATCGCCGCGTCCAGCCCGTCGACGATGCGGATCGACAGGATCGGCGCGTTGTACTCGGTACGCCAGTCCTCCTCGGTAGCCTCCAGCACGTCTGCGCCGAGCAGCGCACGGGTCGCGGCGTCGCCGCGCAGTTCCACGCCCTTCTCGCGGTAGATCGTGGCCAGCGGCGGCAGCACCCGCTCGGCGATACCGGCATGCACCAGCAGCGTCTCCATGGTGTTGCACGGCGCGTAGCGCTGGGTCTTGGCGTTGTCGGCGACGCGAATCGCCTTGTCCAGGTCGGCGGCGACATCGATGTAGACGTGGCAGATGCCGTCCAGGTGCTTGATCACCGGCACCTTGGCCTCGCGGCTGATGCGCTCGATCAGGCCCTTGCCGCCGCGCGGGACGATCACGTCGACGTATTCGGGCATGCTGATCAGCGCGCCGACCGCGGCGCGGTCGGTGGTTTCCACCACCT
>NZ_SCND01000582.1:0-2170 GCF_005503585.1 Pseudomonas sp. 2VD | reverse complement strand
GCGCCAGCGCCGCCGTGCGCTCTGCGGCGATACGGTGGACGGCCTCGATATGGTCGACGAAGGGCTGTACGTCGCGCACGCTGGTGGCGAAGCTCGGGCTGTCGCCGCGGGCGCCTGGCGAGAGGCCGTGGCCACGGGCGTCCCAGGCGAAGAAGTCGTGTTCCGGCAGGTCGAGTTCGTCGACCAGGTGGGCGATCCGCCCGGAGTGCTCATGGCCGCGGTGGAACAGCAGCACCGCCTGGCGCGTGCCGTCCGGCGCCGGGCGGCTGGCCGGCCAGTGGCGGTAGAAGAGTTCTACCCCGTCGTGGGTGGTGAAACGCAATTCCTGTACGTCGCGCATGTGATGTCCCTATGTCGTTGCCCCGGCCGGGAACCCAGCGGGGTTGCTTCCTGCGGGCGCCCACCTCCATGGTGCTCGCCCATTCCCGCTCAGGCCTGCTCGTCGCGGCCCCGCCGACTCGCGGCCAGCTCGGCCAGGCCCTGGCGCACACGGTTGCCGATGGTCAGCAGCAGCAGGGCCGCGATCAGCAACATCAGCCAGTCGATCCAGGCCAGCGGCAACAGGCCGCTGGCCACCCCGGCGCCGATCACGCCGAAACACAGCGCCCGGTCGCTCTTGCCCATCGGGCCGTCGTAGCGGCGCGAAGCGCCGACCATGGTGCCCAGCGCACCGGCATATTCGCTGATCACCGCCAGCAGCACCACCAGCACCACCCACAGCGGATTGACTCCCGGCAACAGGGCGAACGGCAGGTACAGGCCGCTGTCGGCGATCACGTCGGTGAGTTCGTTGAGGTAGGCGCCCAAGTCGGATTTCTGGCCGAACTCGCGGGCGAGCATGCCGTCCACCGCGTTCAGCGCCATGCGCAGGAACATCCACAGCGGAACGAGGGCGAACAGCCAGAGATGGCTGGCGAAACCGGCGACCAGCGCGCCGACCAGCAGCGACAGCAGGCAGGCCGCCAGGGTCACCTGGTTGGCAGTGATGCCGCGCTGGTAGAGGCGCTGCACGCCGGGACGAAGAAGATTCTGAAAGCGCGGTTTGAGTTGATAGACGGAAATCATGTCAGCCAGTCCTTGTGCCGAGTTGCTTCGGGCACCGACCTGGCGGTCGGCGCCCGCTCCATTCTACGACGTCGATGCGCCGCTAAAAGTGACACACTTTTATGCGTTACGCATGGTCCGTATCAGCGCATCCGTCAGAAATCGCGCTTGAAGAACAGGTCCAGCGAACTGGCCAGGCCGCTCGCCGCTTCGAGATAGAGGCGTTTGGTCAACTGGTAGCGCAAGGCGATGGTATTTGCCGGTTCGAACACTCCAACACCATAGCGCAGGCTGAGCTTGTCGGTGATATTCCCGCTGGCGACCACGCTGGTGCTGTTGCCGGTGCCCTCGGTGTCCAGCTGGAAGTCCTGGATGCCGAGCTGCTTGGCGATTTCCCCGGTGAGCGGTGCGCTACCGGCCAGGCCCAGGGCCAGGGCCGCCTCGCCGAGCATGTTGCTGTCTTCGCCGGTGCTCATCGGCCGCCCCAGCACCAGGTAGGACAGCGCCTGCTCCTGGCTCATCGCCGGTTCGGAGAATACCGCGCTGGTCGGCTGCTCGGCGCTGCCGGTCAGGCGCAGGCCGGCGACCACATCGTCGACCCGGCGGATCGCCTCGATATCCAGGTACGGCTGGTCGATCGGTCCGGCGAAGAACAGCCGCGCCCTACGGATCGTCAGGCGCTGGCCGTAGGCACGATAGCGGCCCTTGTTCAGGTTCAGCTCGCCGCGGGTATCCAGGTTGTCGCCGATGTGCAGGTGGCCGGCCAGTTCGGCGCTGAGGCCGAAGCCGGAGAACGCCAGCTTGTCCTGGCCGACCTCGACATCGATGTCCATCTTCATCTTCAGCGGCTGCTGCTCGGGCTGCTCGGAGCCGACGATCACCGCATCGTCGGAGACCTTGACCGTCGATGGCGGCAACTGGCGGATGGTGATGTCGCCACGCGGCACCAGGACCTTGCCGGAGATCGCCAGCTCCTGGCCGGCCATGCCGATCTTCAGGTCCGGTTCCACCTCCAGTTGCGCATAGGGATCGACCACCACCGGCAGGCGGTTGCCACGAATGTTCAGGGCGACGTTCAGCGCCTCGCCCCAGCTCAGGTTGCCGGACAGGCTGCCCTGGCCGTACC
>NZ_SCND01000581.1:0-2189 GCF_005503585.1 Pseudomonas sp. 2VD | reverse complement strand
GCGACGGCCTGCGCCAGCGCGGCCGCGACAGCCTGCTGCTGCACAGCGCCGCCGCCGACCGCCACGTCTACCTGCAACGCCCGGACCTCGGCCGGCGCCTCGACGAGGCCTCGGTGCAACGCCTGCGCGAACACGCCGCCGGCTACGACGGGCAGATCGACCTGGCCATCGTGGTCGCCGACGGCCTCTCCGCGCTGGCCGTGCAGCGTCACACCCTGCCCTTCCTCGAACGCCTGGAGGAACAGGCGCTGGCCGAAGGCTGGTCGCTGTCGCCGGTGGTCCTGGTGGAACAGGGACGGGTGGCGGTGGCCGACGAGATCGGCGAATTGCTGCGGGCGAAGATGAGCGTGATCCTGATCGGCGAGCGTCCCGGCCTCAGCTCGCCGGACAGCCTCGGCCTGTACTTCACCTGGGCCCCGCGGGTCGGTCTCACCGACGCCTATCGCAACTGCATCTCCAACGTCCGCCTGGAAGGCCTCAGCTACGGCATGGCCGCGCACCGCCTGCTCTACCTGATGCGCGAGGCCTGCCGGCGGCAGCTTTCCGGGGTCAACCTGAAGGACGAGGCGGAGGTCCAGGCTCTGGAAGGCGAGGCTCCGCGCACCGGCAACTTCCTCCTGGCGAGGGACTGAGCCTCCCGGCCGAAGGATGGGCCGGCGCGCGACGCCCCTCCTTCGACCGATTCAAACGTTCGCTTGGATTGCGCTTTCCAGGGAGATTGGGCAGCATCGAAGCGTTGCTGGCATGCAGCCTGCATCGTCCCGGCAGCCCCTTCCCGCAATGCGAGGCCCGTCATGCGAATCGTGCAAGCCACCCTCGAACACCTCGACCTGCTGGCGCCGCTGTTCGTCAAGTACCGCGAATTCTACGGCATGCTCTCCTACCCCGAGTCCTCGCGGAAATTCCTCGAGAAACGCCTGCGCCGCAAGGAGTCGGTGATCTACCTGGCGCTGGCCGACGAAGAAGACCGGCTGCTCGGTTTCTGCCAGCTCTATCCGAGCTTCTCCTCGCTGTCGCTCAAGCGCGTCTGGATCCTCAACGACATCTACGTCGCCGAGGAGGCGCGCCGGCAACTGGTCGCCGACCACCTGCTGCAACACGCCAAGCAGATGGCCCGGGAAACCCATGCGGTGCGCATGCGTGTCTCCACCAGCGTCGACAACGAGGTAGCGCAGAAAGTCTACGAGTCGATCGGCTTCCGCGAAGACCAGGAGTTCAAGAACTACACCCTGCCGATCAGCGACGAACTAAGCTGAAGACAAAGGCACGGCACTTCCCAACCGATCGCTCAGAGCAGAGGCATCCATGGGTTCGCGCACCTGGCACTGGCCCGGCGTCCTGCTCGGCCTGCTCCTCGCCACGGCCGGCGCGCAGGCCGACACCCTGCGCGTGGCGACCCTCGACTGGGCGCCCTACGTCGGCCCCGACCTGCCGGGCAAGGGCCTCGCCAGCCGCATCCTCGACGAAGCCCTGGCCCTCGACGGGCACCGCGCCGAACTGGTGTTCCTGCCCTGGCAACGTGCCCTGAAAGAAGCCGCCGAAGGGCGCTTCGACGCCCTCATGCCGGCCTACCTGTCGCCCGAGCGGCGCGAACTGTTCCACGCCACCATCCCCCTGCTCGACTCGCAACTGGGCTTCTTCCGCCAGCGCGAGCGCCTGCTGCCGGTCAATCCCGCGCATCTGGAAAGCCTGCGTCCGTACCGCATCGGCGTGGTCCGCGGCTACGTCAACCGGGAGGATTTCGACGCCGACCGCAGCCTGACCAAGGACGCGGTGACCAACGACTGGCAGAACCTCGAGAAGCTCCTGCGCGGGCGTATCGACCTGGCCGTGGTCGATCGCTACACCGGCTACCACCTGCTGGCGCGCAACGTGCCGGCGCTGAAGGATCGCCTGGTGTTCATCGAACCGCCGCTGGAGGTCAAGCCGCTCTATGTACTGGTGCCGAAAAGACACGCCCGCGGCGCCGCCCTTGCCGCCAGCCTCGACCGCAACCTGCGCCTGATGCGTCGCAGCGGCCGGCTGGAACAACTGATCGCCGAAGCGCACCTCGAACGCAGCGGACAGACCCGCACGCTGGCCGTCGATCCGTTAACCGGCCAGGCCGACCAGCAGCGCAGCCCCGGCCAGGAGCAGGACCAGGGCCAGCACGCCCCGTTGCAACCGGCGTGGCGCAAAGACCCGCTGGG
>NZ_SCND01000580.1:0-2217 GCF_005503585.1 Pseudomonas sp. 2VD | reverse complement strand
GGTGGGGGGAGGGGTCAGTTGCTGCCCTGGTTGTGCGACAGGTTGTAGATGTAGGCGGCCAGGATGTGCACCTTTTCCTTGCCCAGGTAGGGCTCCTGGGCCGGCATCTGGCCCTGGCGGCCATGGCGGATGGTTTGTTGGAGCTGGGCGTAGCTGGAGCCGTAGATGAACGCGCCGGGGTTGGTCAGGTTCGGCGCGCCGACCAGGGCGGTACCCTTGCCTTCCGGGCCGTGGCAGGCGACGCAGTTGACCGAGAAGATCTGCTTGCCGGCCTCGACGTCGGCCTTGGTGCCTTCCGGCAGCTTCAGCCCGGCGAGTTCGGTGCGGACGTAGGCGGCGACGTTCTTCACCCCGTCTTCGCCGAGGATGTCGCCCCAGGCCGCCATGATCGCGTGGCGACCGCCGAGGATGGTGGTCTCGATGCTCTGCGGGTCACCGCCCCAGCGCCACTCGTTGTCGGCCAGGTTGGGGAAGCCGAGGGCGCCCTTGGCGTCGGAACCGTGGCAGATCGAGCAGTAGGTGGCGAACATGCGGCTGCCCATCTTCATGGCGTGCTCGTCCTTGGCCACTTCCTCGATGGGCATGGCGGCGTACTTGGCGAAGATCGGCCCATACTTCTCCTGGGCGATGTTCATCTCGCGTTCCCACTGCTTGTCCTGGGTCCAGCCGCCCTCGTAGCCCGGCAGCACGCCTTTCCAGTTACCCAGGCCCGGGTACAGGACCAGGTAGCCGACGGAGAAGACGATGGTGCCGATGTACAGCATGAACCACCACTTCGGCAGCGGGTTGTCATACTCCTCGATGCCGTCGTAGGAGTGGCCCATGGTCTTTTCGGTAGTACCCTTGGCCTCGCCCTTGCGGGTGGCGAAGACCAGCCAGAGCAGGGCGATCAAGGTACCGACGGTAAGAGCTGTGATGTACAGACTCCAGAAGGTGGTCATTCTTTGTTACTCCTAGAAGCTTGCTCGACGTGCTTTTTGGCTTCGGGATCGTCTGCGAAGGGCAGCATCGTCGCTTCGTCGAAGCTCTTCTTGCGTTTGCCGCTGTAGGCCCAGATCACCAGACCGATGAAGGCGACCATGATCAGCAGCGTGCCGAGTCCTCGTAGCGTCCCGATATCCATTGCCGTCACCGTTTGTTCTTGATCGAGGTGCCGAGCACCTGCAGGTAGGCGACCACGGCGTCCATTTCGGTCTTGCCTTTCAGCGAGTCCTTGGCGCCCTTGATGTCTTCGTCGGTATAGGGCACGCCGAGGGTGCGCATCACTTCGAGCTTCTTCTCGATGTCCTTGCCGTCGAGCTTGTTCTCCACCAGCCACGGGTAGGCCGGCATCTTCGACTCGGGCACCACGTTGCGCGGGTTGAACAGGTGCGCGCGGTGCCAGTCGTCGGAGTAGCGGCTACCGACGCGGGCCAGGTCCGGACCGGTACGCTTGGAACCCCACAGGAACGGGTGGTCCCAGACGCTCTCGCCGGCCACCGAGTAGTGGCCGTAGCGTTCGGTTTCGGCGCGGAACGGACGGATCATCTGCGAGTGGCAGCCGACGCAGCCTTCGCGGATATAGATGTCGCGGCCTTCCAGTTGCAGCGCGGTGTAGGGCTTCATGCCTTCGACCGGGGTGTTGGTCACGTCCTGGAAGAACAGCGGCACGATCTGGGTCAGGCCGCCGATGCTCACGGCCACGGCCATGCATAGCGCCAGCAGGCCGACGTTCTTCTCGAGTATTTCGTGTTTCATGCTCGGCTCCTCAGGCGATCTGTGCGGCGGCTTCGTATTCGGCCGGCTTGGCGGCACTGACGGTGCGCCAGGTGTTGTAGGCCATCAGGAACATGCCGAGCAGGAAGATGAAACCGCCGAGCATGCGCACGATGAAGCCGGGGTGGCCGGCGGCCAGCGCTTCGACGAAGGAGTAGGTCAGGGTGCCGTCCTCGTTGACCGCGCGCCACATCAGGCCCTGGGTGATGCCGTTGACCCACATCGAGGCGATGTAAAGCACGGTACCGATGGTGGCCAGCCAGAAGTGCGCGTTGATCAGGCCCAGGCTGTACATCTTCTCGCGGCCGAAGACCTTCGGGATCAGGTGGTAGAGCGAGCCGATGGAAACCATCGCGACCCAGCCGAGGGCGCCGGCGTGTACGTGGCCGATGGTCCAGTCGGTGTAGTGGGAGAGGGCGTTGACGGTCTTGATCGCCATCATCGGGCCTTCGAAGGTGGACA
>NZ_SCND01000579.1:0-2239 GCF_005503585.1 Pseudomonas sp. 2VD | reverse complement strand
GCTCGACGCCATGCCCGGCGTGGTGTTCTTCGTCAAGGACGAGCGCGCCCGCTACGTCCTGGTCAACCGCACCCTGGCACGCCGCTGCGGCGTGAAGGACAAGGCCGAACTGCTCGGCCGCAGCGCCGACGAGGTCTTCCCTTCCAGCCTCGGTCCGCTCTATGCCGAGCAGGATCGGCGCGTGCTGCGCGGCGGCGCGACGCTGGAGAACCAGTTGGAGCTGCACCTCTATCCCGGTCGCCAGCCGGGCTGGTGCCTGACCCACAAGCAGGCGCTGCGCGATGCCGACGGGGCGATCATCGGCATGGCCGGCATCTCCCACGACCTGCCGGCGGCGCAGTCGGCGCACCCGGCCTACGGCCGACTGGCGGCGGTGGACGCGCATATCCGCGAGCACTACGACCAGCCGCTCAGCCTCGCCGATCTCACCGCCATCGCCGGGCTCTCGGTGGCGCAACTGGAGCGTCACTGCAAGCGCATCTTCCAGCTCACCCCACGGCAGATGATCCACAAGGCGCGGCTCGGCGCCGCCTCGCAACTGCTCGCCGGCGACGCGCCGATCACCGAGATCGCCCTGCGCTGCGGCTACACCGACCACAGCGCCTTCAGCCGCCAGTTCAAGGCGCTCACCGGACTCTCGCCGAGCCAATACCGCGAGACCCATCGCCAGCCCCGAAAAGCGTAACGCCTCGCCCCGCCACGGGGCGGCGGTAGCAATCCTGCTCCCTTTTGTAACACCGCCGGCCGCGTCCGAGCGGGGCGCAGTCCGGCGCGGCATGGCACAGCGACGCGCCAGCCAAAGCGGTCGCGCTCCAGCGAAAGATTTTTTATCGGCGTCGGACGAGGTTCTGGCACAGCCATTGCTCGCTTAAAATATCGTATACGAAATCACAAATACGAGATGTGCCGCCCTTCCGCTCAACCGCATCGCCAGAGGCCCCCATGAATACCAAGAAGACCCTTGCCCTAGCCCTCACCGCTGCCCTGGGCTGTTCCCTCGCCGGTCTCGCCCAGGCCGACAAGCTCGACGACATCATCGAGTCCGGCAAGCTGCGCTGCGCCGTCACCCTGGACTTTCCGCCGATGGGCTCGCGCGATGCGCAGAACAACCCGGTGGGCTTCGACGTCGATTACTGCAACGACCTGGCGAAGGCCCTGGACGTCAAGGCGGAGATCGTCGAGACGCCCTTTCCCGACCGCATCCCGGCACTGGTATCGGGTCGCGCCGACGTGATCGTCGCGTCCACCTCGGACACCCTGGAGCGGGCCAAGACCATCGGCATGAGCATCCCCTACTTCGCCTTCGTCAAGGTGGTACTGACCCGCGAGGACACCGGCATCGCCAGCTACGAGGACCTCAAGGGCCGCCCGGTCGGCGGCACCGCCGGCACCTTCGAGGCGCTGGCCCTGGAGAAGGACAGCAAGGCCTGGGGCGACGCCAAGGGCAGCTTCCGCGCCTACCAGTCCGAGGCCGACACCGCCCTGGCGATCAGCCAGGGGCATATCGACGCCACGGTCGTCTCTTCCACCGTCGCCGCCTCGTGGATCAAGTCGGGCAAGTACAAGGGCCTGAAGATCGCCGGTGACGCGCCCTATGACATCGACTACGTGGCCCTCGGCGCCAAGCGCAACGAATACGGCCTGCTCAACTACCTGAACCTGTTCATCAACCAGCAGGTGCGCACCGGCCGCTACGCCGAGCTGGCGCAGAAATGGGTCGGCGGCACGGCGCCGGAGCTGACCACCAGCGCGGTCTACCGCTGAAGCCGAGGGCGCGGTCCGCCGTCGGGCCGCGCCGTTTCCCCCCGTCCTGGATGCGCCGATGAAGCACGCACACCTCATCGTTCCCCGTACCCTGGTCGCCGGCAGCGCGTCCGGCGAACTGCTGTACGCACCGACCGGCCTGAGCTTCTGGGGCGGCGTCGACCCGCGCAGCGCGGAAGTGATCGACCGTCACCACCCGCTCAGCGGCCGCCATCTGCACGGCAGGCTGCTGGCGATTCCCGGCGGGCCGGGCCTCCAGCGGCGGCGGGGCATCGCGGTGGAGTTCCAGGCGACCGTCGGCCAGGCGCGCCCAGGGATAGGCGGCGAGTTCGTCGAAGCGGTCGCCGAGACAGGCGATGGGTAGCGAGCGGCCGAACAGTTCCTCGGCGACGATCGCGCCGAGGGCGAGGATTTCGTCCGGTTCGCGCAGGAGGATCGCCGCCGGCGCGCATCCGCCGAGGATCAGTTCCAGCAG
>NZ_SCND01000057.1:0-23127 GCF_005503585.1 Pseudomonas sp. 2VD | reverse complement strand
CGTCGCCGGCGACGAGGCCCTGCGCCAGGTCGCCGGGGCCATCCGCGAGGGCTGCAGTCGCTCCTCGGACCTGGCGGCGCGCTATGGCGGCGAGGAGTTCGCCATGGTCCTGCCGGGCACCTCGCCGGGCGGCGCGCGGCTGCTGGCGGAAAAGGTCCGGCGTACGGTGGAGAGCCTGCAGATCAGCCACGACCAGCCACGCCCGGGCTCGTACCTGACCGTCAGCATCGGCGTCAGCACCCTGGTGCCGGGCGGCGGCGGACAGACCTTCCGGGTTCTCATCGAGATGGCCGACCAGGCGCTCTACCAGGCCAAGAACAATGGCCGCAACCAGGTTGGCCTGATGGAACAACCGGTGCCGCCGGCCCCGGCGGGCTGAGCGGCGCGCGGCGGCCATGCGTCGCCGGCCGGCATTAAATAGAGGCCGGCGTACTGCCCGCAGGGCGCAAGTGCAGTATACTTCGCAGCTTTTCGACGTTTTCCCGCGAGTGAGCGCCAGCCATGGAAATCAACCCGATCCTCAACAGCATCAAGGACCTCTCCGAGCGCACCCAGACCATTCGGGGGTATCTTTGACTACGATCAGAAGCATGATCGCCTGGTCGAAGTAAACCGCGAGCTCGAAGACCCCAACGTCTGGAACAACCCCGAATACGCCCAGAACCTCGGCCGCGAGCGCGCCCAGCTGGCGCAGGTGGTGGAAACCCTGGACGACCTGACCAGCGGCCTGGCCGACTCCCGCGACCTGCTGGACATGGCGGTCGAGGAAGACGACGAGGGCGCCGTCGACGACGTTGCCAACGAAGTCGAGCGTCTGCGCGAGATCCTCGAGAAGCTGGAGTTCCGCCGCATGTTCAGCGGCGAGATGGACCCGAACAACGCCTACCTGGACATCCAGGCCGGCTCCGGCGGCACCGAGGCCCAGGACTGGGCCAACATGCTGCTGCGCATGTACCTGCGCTGGGCCGACAAGCACGGCTTCGACGCCACTATCATCGAGCTGTCCGAGGGCGAGGTCGCCGGCATCAAGGGCGCCACCGTGCACATCAAGGGCGAGTACGCGTTCGGCTGGCTGCGCACCGAGATCGGCGTGCACCGCCTGGTGCGCAAGAGTCCGTTCGACTCCGGCAATCGTCGCCACACCTCGTTCACCGCGGTGTTCGTATCGCCGGAAATCGACGACAACATCGAGATCGAGATCAACCCGGCCGACCTGCGCATCGATACCTACCGCTCCTCCGGCGCGGGCGGTCAGCACGTGAACACCACCGATTCGGCGGTGCGGATCACCCACGTGCCGACCAATACCGTGGTGGCGTGCCAGAACGAACGCTCCCAGCACGCCAACAAGGACACCGCGATGAAGATGCTGCGGGCCAAGTTGTACGAGCTGGAAATGCAGAAGCGTACCGCTGCGTCCCAGGCCCTGGAGGACTCCAAGTCCGACATCGGCTGGGGCCACCAGATCCGCTCCTACGTGCTCGACCAGTCGCGGATCAAGGACCTGCGTACCGGTATCGAGCGCAGCGACTGCGACAAGGTGCTCGACGGCGATCTAGACGAATACCTCGAAGCCAGCCTCAAACAGGGGCTGTAAAGCTGCTGCGCCTGGCCAGGCCGCGTTGGAAAATGGTTCGGACTGCTCGTTTTTTACGATCGTGAACTCCGTGTCCTCGCCATTTCCCGCCTTGCCTGGCCGGCGTTCGCTACGCTTTTCGCCCCTGTTGCAATCCGTTTCCACAGGCAAGAGAGCCTAACCAGGAACCACCAAGACCATGAGCGACCAACAACTCGACCAGCACGAACTGCAACAGGAAGAAAACAAGCTGATCGCCCAGCGCAAGGAAAAACTTGCCGCCGTGCGCGAAGCCCGGGCCATCGCCTTCCCCAACGACTTCCGCCGCGACGCCTACTTCGCGGACCTGCAGAAACAGTACGCCGACAAGACCAAGGAAGAGCTGGAAGCCGCAGCGATCCCGGTCAAGGTGGCCGGTCGGATCATGCTCAACCGCGGTTCCTTCATCGTCCTCCAGGACAGCAGCGAGCGCCTGCAGGTCTACGTCAACCGCAAGACCCTGCCGGAAGAAACCCTGGCCGAGATCAAGACCTGGGACCTGGGCGACATCATCGGCGCCGAAGGCGTGCTGGCCCGCTCGGGCAAGGGCGACCTGTACGTCGACATGACCAGCGTGCGCCTGCTGACCAAGTCGCTGCGTCCGCTGCCGGACAAGCACCATGGCCTGACCGACACCGAGCAGCGCTACCGCCAGCGCTACGTCGACCTGATGGTCAACGAGGAAACCCGCCACACCTTCCGCGTGCGTTCCCAGGTCATCGCCCACATCCGCCGTTTCCTCAGCGAGCGCGGTTTCCTCGAAGTGGAGACCCCGATGCTGCAGACCATCCCCGGCGGTGCCGCGGCCAAGCCGTTCGAGACCCATCACAACGCGCTGGACATGGCCATGTTCCTGCGCATCGCCCCGGAGCTGTACCTCAAGCGCCTGGTGGTCGGCGGTTTCGAGAAGGTCTTCGAGATCAACCGCAACTTCCGTAACGAAGGCGTCTCGACCCGGCACAACCCCGAGTTCACCATGCTCGAGTTCTACCAGGCCTACGCCGATTACGAAGACAATATGGACCTGACCGAGGAACTGTTCCGCGAACTGGCCCAGGCGGTGCTCGGTACCACCGACGTGCCCTACGGCGACAAGGTCTTCCATTTCGGCGAGCCGTTCGTGCGCCTGTCGGTGTTCGATTCGATCCTCAAGTACAACCCGGAGATCAGCGCCGCCGACCTCAACGACGTCGAGAAGGCGCGGGCCATCGCCAAGAAGGCCGGCGCCAAGGTCCTCGGCCACGAAGGCCTGGGCAAGCTGCAGGTGATGATTTTCGAGGAACTGGTGGAGCACAAGCTGGAGCAGCCGCACTTCATCACCCGCTACCCCTTCGAGGTCTCGCCGCTGGCCCGCCGCAACGACGAAGACCCGAGCGTCACCGACCGCTTCGAGCTGTTCATCGGCGGCCGCGAGATCGCCAACGCCTATTCCGAGCTGAACGACGCCGAGGACCAGGCCGAGCGCTTCATGCTGCAGGTCAAGGAGAAGGACGCTGGCGACGACGAGGCGATGCACTACGACGCCGACTTCATCAATGCCCTGGAATACGGCATGCCGCCGACCGCCGGCGAAGGCATCGGCATCGACCGCCTGGTGATGCTGCTGACCAACTCGCCGTCGATCCGCGACGTGATCCTGTTCCCGCACATGCGCCCGCAGGCCTGAGTGCCGCAACAGTCCATGGAAAAGCCGCCTTCGGGCGGTTTTTTCATGGCCGCGCGGCGTCCCGGCCGCCGGGCCTGGGGTCGATAGCCGCCGATCCGCCGGCTGACCACGGGAGGTGCGGGTGGGATCGGAGATTCCCCGGTAGCGGCCGATTGATTCCACGCGAAAAAGTCCGAACAATGCCCCATCGTCCGCGAGCGGAGGAAACACCGTGTCCCGAGTAGCTCCCAGAGACAGCGCCGCGCAGGCCGCCAGCGCGGTAGCCGAAAGCGTTCGTTACCAGGGCCGCAAGGCCAGCCGCCAGGGCAGCGAGCAGCGGCGCCAGGCGATTCTCGATGCCGCCATGCGCCTGATCGTCCGCGACGGCGTACGGGCCGTGCGCCACCGCGCGGTGGCCGCCGAGGCCCAGGTGCCGTTGTCGGCCACCACCTACTACTTCAAGGACATCGACGATCTCATCACCGACACCTTCGCCCTCTTCGTCGAGCGCAACGCAGAGGCGCTGTCGGCGTTCTGGAGCAGCGTGGAGGGCGACCTCCAGGAGATGGCCGCGGTGCTGGCCGACGACCCCGGCGCCCGTGGCTCGCTGGTGGAACGGATCGTCGAGCTGGCCGTGCAGTATGTCCAGGTCCAGCTCACCGAGCGCCGCGAGCACCTGCTGGCCGAACAGGCCTTCCGCCAGGAGGCGCTGCTCAACCCGCGCCTGCGCGAACTGGCCGATGCCCACCAGCGGATCCTCTCCCTCGGCGCCGTGCATTTCTTCCAGGTGCTCGGTTCCGGGCAGCCCGAGCAGGACGCCAAGGTGTTGACGTCGATTATTCTGCAGATGGAATATCAGGGCCTCGTGGACGGGGTCGAGCAACTGGCCGTGGACGAAATGCGCGCCATACTCAGACGGTACCTGAATCTGGTCATGGGCCTGTGACCTGAGCGTCAACCCCGCCATGGCGGGGTTTTTCATACCCGAACCTTCCCTCGGCCAGCCGGTCGCAGGTTGCGGAGGGTTCCTAAGGAGCGTGTGATGAAAGCCTGGCGTTGCCTGGTGGTCCTGAGTTTCCTGCTGTTGGGCGGTTGCCTGGTCACCTTCAAGGAGCCGATACCGCCGCGCGAGGCGGCGCCGAGCCACCTGCTCGGGACCTGGAGCCGCGAGAACGAGTGGAAGGAAGAACAATTCCTGGAGATCACCCGTTCCGGCAGCAATGTCTACCGCGCGCTCAGCTACGTGGACAGCAAGGACAATACCGAGAGCCTGGAGGACTACGGCTTCACCGTCTCCCACCAGGGCAAGCGCTGGTACCTGTCGGCCGGCCTGCCGAAGAGCCTGGGCGGCAACTTCGTCATCGCCGGCTTCGAGATCACCGACGGTGACGAGCTGGTAATCTACAACCTCGACGTCGAGCGCATCGTCGAGGACCTCGGCGCCGGCCAGCTCGACGGCGAGACCGTCGACAGCGAGCAGGGCAAGGGCGCGCTGGTGCGCAGCCCGTTGGAGAAGGTCTTCGCCTACCTGAACGATCCCGCCAATTCCGACGTGTTCGTCGAGGCCGCCCGCTTCCAGCGGGTCACCCAATGAGATTGCCGATGAGCCAGCGCAAGGCGCAGAACGACTACCAGAAGATCATCCGCTCCCTGTCCGATCGCATCGTCGAGGCGCAGACGCCGATCCGCGTGCTGGATGCGATCAAATGGGACGACGGGATCCGCCAGGACTTCCTCAAGGGCCGCGGCAAGCATGCGCCGAAGGTCGACCGCGGCTACTACGACAGCCGCCCGCTGGCCTTCGACGCCAGCGCCAAGAAGCAGGAATTCCAGAACATCGAGCGCGACATCACCCGCCAGTTGGGCCAGTTCAACCCGGTCGGGCAGATCATGCGGCGGATGTGCAAGGAATACCGGATGGTCATCCGCATGCTCGAGGCGCGCGGCATCCCGGACCTCGGGCTGATCTCCCAGGAACTCTACGGCTCGGCCTCGGACGCCTTCCATGCCGGTGATCCGACCCTGGCCGACCTCGGCCTGATGCTCTCCGACTACCTGAACAACATCGCCGACCGCGGCGATCTCAAGGACGAACCCAAGACCCTGACCGCCAAGGAGGTCGTGCCGATCCTCCAGGCGCGGCTGAACACCGTGTTCGGCGAGGAGGAGGGCACCATCCGCGTGTTCGAGTCCGACGGCATCGTCGCCGACGCGGCGGCCGGCGCCGACTACATCAAGGTGCGCGCCGACGCCCTGTTCAACGAGCGCGACGTGCGCGCGCTGGAGGTCCACGAGGGCCTGGTGCACGTCGGCACCACCCTGAACGGCCTGAGCCAGCCGATCTGCACCTTCCTCGCCAAGGGGCCGCCGTCCTCCACCGTGACCCAGGAAGGCCTGGCGATCCTGATGGAGGTGATCGCCTTCGCCTCCTACCCGACCCGCCTGCGCAAGCTGACCAATCGCACCCGGGCGATCCACATGGCCGAGGAGGGCGCCGATTTCCTCGACGTATTCCACTTCTACCGCGAGCAGGGCTACAGCCTGGAGGACAGCTACCAGAACGCCAGCCGGGTCTTCCGTGGCTCGACCCCGGATGGCCTGCCGTTCACCAAGGACCTGTCCTACCTGAAGGGCTTCATCCTCATCTACAACTACATCCAGCTCGCCGTGCGCAAGGGCAAGCTCGAACAGATCCCCCTGCTGTTCTGCGGCAAGACCACCCTGGAAGACATGCGCACCCTGCGCCAACTGGTGGACGAGGGCCTGGTGGCGCCGCCGAAATACCTGCCGCCGCAGTTCCGCGACCTCAACGCGCTGTCGGCCTGGATGTGCTTCTCGAACTTCCTCAACCACCTCAGCCTGGACCGCATCGAAGCGGACTACGCGAACATTCTCTGACCGCTCCCCGCCGTGCCGGTCTTTCCCGGTGCGCGCGGGCGGTCGGCCGGCAAGCAAGGAGAACGGCGATGGCCAGCCACGAACTCGACTACCGCATCCTCGGCGAATCCATGCAGACCGTGGAGATCGAACTCGACCCCGGGGAAACCGTGATCGCCGAGGCCGGGGCGATGAACTACATGACCGGCGACATCCGCTTCACCGCGCGGATGGGCGACGGCTCCGACGGCAGCCTGCTGGGCAAGCTGTGGAGCGCCGGCAAGCGCAAGCTCGGTGGCGAGTCGGTGTTCATGACCCACTTCACCAACGAAGGCCAGGGCAAGCAGCACGTGGCCTTTGCCGCGCCCTATCCGGGCAGCGTGGTGGCGGTGGACCTGGACGATGTCGGCGGGCGCCTGTTCTGCCAGAAGGACTCGTTCCTCTGCGCGGCCTATGGCACCCGGGTCGGCATCGCCTTCGCCAAGCGCCTGGGCGCCGGTTTCTTCGGCGGCGAGGGCTTCATCCTGCAGAAGCTCGAGGGCGATGGCCTGGTCTTCGTCCACGCCGGCGGTACGCTGATCCGCCGCCAGTTGAATGGCGAGACGCTGCGGGTCGACACCGGTTGCCTGGTGGCCTTCACCGATGGCATCGACTACGACGTGCAACTGGCCGGCGGCCTGAAGAGCATGCTGTTCGGCGGCGAAGGATTGCTGCTGACCACCCTCAAGGGCAGCGGCACCGTCTGGCTGCAGAGCCTGCCGTTCTCGCGCCTGGCCGGGCGCATCTACGACGCCACCTTTCGCGCCCGCGAAGAGGTAAGGACCAACAACGGATGAAGCGCCTGCTGATCCCGCTGCTGGTACTCGGCGCGCTGTTCCTCGGTGGTTGCAGTTCGCTGCTGTTCTATCCCGAGCCGGTGGTGCAGATCACCCCGGCGCGCGCCGGGCTGGAGTACCGCGACGTCACCCTGACCACCGCCGACGGCGTGCGCCTGCGCGCCTGGTGGCTGCCGGCGAAGAAAGGCGTGCCGGTGAAAGGCACCGTGCTCTACCTGCACGGCAACGGCGGCAACCTGTCCTGGCACCTCGGCGGCACCTGGTGGCTGCCCGCCGAGGGCTACCAGGTGCTGATGCTCGACTATCGCGGCTACGGCCAGTCGGAGGGCGAGCCGGGACTGCCGGAGGTCTACCGCGACATCGACGCGGCGTTCGCCTGGCTCGACCAGGCGCCGGAGGTGAAGGGCACCGAGCGCGTGCTGCTGGGGCAGAGTCTCGGCGGCGCGCTGGCGATCCACTACCTGGTCGAGCATCCGCAGCGCCAGGGCCAGTTCAAGGCGCTGGTGTTCGACGGGGTACCGGCGAGCTACCGCGGCATCGCCCGGCACATGCTGGACGGTTCCTGGCTGACCTGGCCGCTGCAGGTGCCGCTGTCCTGGCTGGTGCCCGACGACGACAGCGCCATCCATTCGGTGGCGCGGCTTTCTGGCGCACCCATGCTGTTCTTTCACAGTATCGACGATACCATTGTGCCCCTCGAGAACGGCATCGCCCTGTACCGCCAGGCGCGGCTGCCGAAGGTCCTGCAACTGACCCGAGGCGGCCACGTGCAGACCTTCGCCGAAGCGACCTGGCAGGAAGTGATGCTGCGCTTCCTCGACGATCCCCATGGCTTCACCGGCCTGCGCCGGCTGGCCGAAATCCCGAACCGCGAATCCGCGAAACCCGAAGGCAATCCATGAGCGACCGTAACGTACTCCCCTGCATCCTGACCGGCATCGGTACCATCTTCGTCACTGTCGGCGTGCTCTGGTACTACGGCTACCTGCATTTCGCCAAGCCGCAGGACGCCCTGTTGCTGGCCGATTTCACCATGCTGAAGAGCCTGCCCGGCGAAGATGTGAAGCTGTCCCTGGAGCCGGCCAAGCAGGTCGCGCAGTGCATCGATGGCGTCCTGGTGCTGTTCGACACCGAGCAGAAGGGCCTTTCCGGCGTGCTGGTGGACAACAGGAAGCACGCCGTGCGCTGCGCCGGACAGGAAGTCCCGCAGGAAGTGAAATGACCGAGGTCCGCGTCTGGCAGGGGGACATCACCCGTCTTGCGGTGGATGCCATCGTCAACGCGGCGAACTCCTCGCTGCTCGGTGGGGGCGGGGTCGACGGCGCCATCCACCGCGCCGCCGGTGCCGAGCTGGTGGCGGCCTGCCGCCTGCTGCACGGTTGCAAGACCGGCGAGGCGAAGATCACCCGCGGGTTCCGTCTGCCGGCGGCCCACGTGATCCACACCGTCGGCCCGGTCTGGCGCGGCGGCGACAACGGCGAAGCGGAGCTGCTGGCCAGCTGCTACCGGCGCAGCCTGGCCCTGGCCGAGCAGGCCGGGGCGACCAGCGTCGCGTTCCCCGCCATCAGCTGCGGCATCTACGGTTATCCCTTGGAGCAGGCCGCGGCCATCGCCGTCGAAGAGGTCTGCCGGCAACGCCCGGCGCACAGCAGCCTGGAGGAAATCGTCCTGGTTGCCTTCGATAGCTCGATGGCCGAGCGCTACCAGCGCTTGCTCGGCGAGCGGCCTGTGGCCCGCTGATACCTGGAAAGCTCGGGCCACGCCCATGAAAAAGCCCCGCCGGATGGCGGGGCTTTTGGCTTCCGTAGGGCCTATCAGCCGCTGACGGAGGAGCGTGGCGCGACCGGCTTGGCGTCGTTGGAAATGGTGACTTCCACCCGACGGTTCATGGCACGGCCGGAGCTGGTGCCGTTGCTGGCCACCGGATATTCCTTACCGTAGCCACGGGTGGCTACGCGTTCCGGGCTGATGCCGCGGCTGAGCAGGGCCATGCGCACCGAGTCGGCACGACGCTCGGACAGGCGCTGGTTGTAGTTGGCGGAACCGGTGCTATCGGTGTAGCCCTCTACGATCACCTGGCGCTCCGGGTTCTGCTGGAGGAACTCGGCCAGTTGCTGGATGTTGCGCATGGCGCCGGGCTTCAGGTCGGACTTGTCGAGATCGAACAGAACGTCGCCGAAGGTCACCATGGTGCCGCGCGAGGTCTGCTTGGCATTCAGTTGGCTACGCAGCTTGTCCAGTTGCGCGGTGCGCGCGTCGAGGCGGGCCTGGGCGCGCTGGGCGGAGGCGTTCTGCAACTGCGCCTCGGCATTGCGCAGGACGATGGTCTGCTTGGCCAGTTCGATGCGCTGGTTGGTCAGGTAGGCCAATTGGTCCACGTCGCGCTGGTCTTCGCCATCCTGATAGGCCTTGTCGGCCTTGGCCAGCCAGTCGCCGGCGTCCTTGGTTTCCAGGGCCGCGACCTTGGTCGCGTCGGGCTGCGACTGCAGCGCGGAGAAGTTGCTGCGGGCCTGTTCCAGGTTGGCGTTCGGCGGCGTGGAGCAGGCGGCCAGCGCCAGGGCCAGCAGGGATACGGCGGGGAGGGCAATGTACTTACGCATAGGGGTCATCCTTAATCACGAATCGACGAAAGAAGGGCGGAATCCGGCTTAGTGCTGCGTATCGCGCATGCCTTCCTCACGCAGTTCCATGACGCCCTGCTGGGCATCCTTCACGGCTTTCTGCGCCTTGGCGGCCTGGGTCTTGCGCTCGGCGACCCGGGCGTCCCACTCGGCCTGCTGCGCCAGGCGCTTGGCCTGGTCGTATTCCTTGTCGTTCATGGCGATGCGCGCCTGGCTCAGCTTGTCCTGGGCGGACTTCATCTCGACCGGGGCATATTCCGGGCCGCCGGCGCTTACCGCGTTATTCACCGCGGACTCGGTCACGGCGAACTGCTCGGTCGGCGGGTTGCCGGCGCAGCCGGCCAGGACCAGGCTGCTGCCTACGGCCAGCAGGGCCAGCTTGAGGCCACGCAGGGAACCGGTGTGTTGCTTGCTCATCGCTTTTTGCTCCATGGGAAATTTCCTCTGACAGGGATGCTGATTCCTTGGCTTTCATCTCTGGCCATTACCGTGGGCGCGTTTCCGGCCCTCCGGTCTTTTCTTCCTGCTCACTGAGCAAGCCTCTGCCAGGCCTCTGTTTCAGGGGCTTGGCGATTGGCCATGTACTTTTAGTGACTCCCCCGCTGGTTCAGGGGTTCAAAAAAAAATCTGAAATTTTCTGACTGAACAGTCGGCTTCCGGCGTGGTCGCAGAACGCCACCTCTGCTCACTAAAGCCCGTCCTACAGGGCTCTAGTCCACGAAACGCACAACTGCCGCAGCGCTCCAGGACGGAACACTCGGGCAGAAAAAAAGCCCCACCTGAGTGGGGCTGGAGGAGGCCAGTGGGGCCTTTCAGAAACGCTTGCGCAACAGTCGCAGACCGTTGAACACCACCAGCAGGCTGGCGCCCATGTCGGCGAATACCGCCATCCACAGGGTGCCTTCGCCGGCCAGGGTAAGGGCGAGGAACACCGCCTTGATGCCCAGGGCCAGGGTGATGTTCTGGACCAGGATCGCGTGGGTGGTGCGCGACAGCCGGACGAATTGCGGCAACTTGCGCAAGTCGTCGTCCATCAGCGCGACGCCGGCGGTCTCGATGGCCGTGTCGGTGCCCGCCGCGCCCATGGCGAAGCCGATGTCGGCGCGGGCCAGGGCCGGCGCGTCGTTGATCCCGTCGCCGACCATGCCGACCCGCGAGCCGTCGGCCTGGCGCGCTTCCACTTCACGCAGCTTGTCCTCCGGCAGGAGGTTGCCGCGAGCTGCGTCGATGCCTACCTGGGCAGCGATGGCGGCTGCGGTGTGCGGGTTGTCGCCGGTGAGCATCAGGGTCTTCACGTCCAGCGCGTGCAGCTCGCGGATCGCCTCGCGGCTGCTGTCCTTGACCCCGTCGGCGACGGCGAAGAGGGCCCGCACGCGCTGCGGATCGCACAGCGCGATGACCGTCTTGCCCTGGCGCTCCAGGGCGTCCAGGCGCTCTTCCAGGGCCGGCGAGCAGAGGCCCAGTTCCTCCACCAGGCGATGGTTGCCGAGGTGGTAGAGGACGCCGTCGATGCGTCCGCTGACGCCTCGTCCCGGCAGGGCGGCGAGGTCCTCGACCACGCCCAGGGCAAGGCCGTCCTCTTCCGCTGCGTTGGCCACGGCGCGCGATACCGGGTGGTCGGAACGCGCGGCCAGGCTGGCGGCGAGCAGGCGTGCATCCGTCCCGTCAGCCTCCGCGATCGGCAGGTAGTCGGTCTGTTGCGGTTTGCCATGGGTGATGGTGCCGGTCTTGTCGAGGGCGACCCAGGACAGCTTGCGCCCGAGTTCGAGGAACACCCCGCCCTTGATCAGGATGCCCAGGCGCGCCGCGGCGGAAAGGCCGCTGACGATGGTCACCGGGGTGGAGATCACCAGCGCGCAGGGACAGGCGATCACCAGCAGCACCAGGGCGCGGTAGATCCAGTCCAGCCAGGCGCCGCCGAACAGCAGCGGCGGCAGCACCGCGGTGGCGAGGGCGATGAGGAATACCACCGGGGTGTAGACGCGGGCGAAACTGTCGACGAAACGCTGGGTCGGTGCGCGGGAACCTTGGGCTTCCTCCACGGCGTGGATGATCCGGGCCAGGGTGCTGTCGTCGGCGCGGCGGGTGACGCGGTACTCCAGCGCGCCCTCGCCGTTGATGCTGCCGGCGAACACCGGCTCGCCGACCTCCTTCTCCACCGGCAGGCTTTCGCCGGTGATCGGCGCCTGGTTGACGCTGGAGCGGCCGCTGGTCACCTCGCCGTCGAGGGCGATGCGTTCGCCGGGCTTCACGCGCACGGTGGCTTCCAGTTCCACTTGCTTGGCCGGCAGCTCCTTCCATTCGCCGCCGACCAGTACCGTGGCCTGTTCCGGAGCCAGTTGCAGCAGGCCGCGGATGGCGTTGCGCGCGCGATCCAGGGACTTCGCCTCGATCAGCTCGGCGATGGCGAACAGCACGCTGACCATCGCCGCTTCCGGCCACTGGCCGATGAGCACGGCGCCGGTCACGGCGATACTCATCAGGGCGTTGATGTTCAGGTTACGGTTCTTCAGTGCGATCCAGCCCTTGCGGTAGGTCGGCAGGCCGGCGCCGAGGATGGCCAGCAGGGCGAGGCCGGCGACCACCCAGTCCGGCGCCAGGCCGAACCATTCGACGATCTCCGAGGCCAGCGCCATCGCGCCGGCCAGGGCCAGCGGCCACCAGGGCTTCGCCGGCGCTTGCGAGGGGCCGTCGGTATTTTCGCCGGCATCCAGCGGCACCGCCTGCATGCCGAGGCCGGCGATCAGCTTCTGCAGCGGCTCGACGCTGTCGAAGCGATGCTGGACGCGCAGCAGGCGCTGCATCAGGTTGAATTCCAGCGACTCCACTGCCGGCTGGCGACCGAGGGCGTCGCGGATCAGGCGTTCCTCGGTCGGGCAGTCCATCGCTTCGATGCGCAGGTCGCTCCAGCGCAACTCGGCGTTGCCGGCCAGGGTTCCGATGGCGGCCACCGCCGGGCGAGGCGCGTGGCGGTGCCCATGATCATGTCCGTGACCGTGACCGTGACCGTGACCGTGACAGCAAGTGTCGGCGTGTTCGTGGCTCATGGAAACAATTCCCGTTTGACGTGTTGGGTGCGATTGCACACCCTGTAGCAACTACAGAGTCAAGCGGTACTGCCAATTCGGGTAGCCGCGTCGGCGATTGGAGGAGGGTTGGCATGAAGATCGGTGAGCTGGCGAAGAGAACCGGTTGCCCGGTGGAGACCATCCGCTACTACGAGCGCGAAGGACTGTTGCCCGAGCCCGCGCGTAGCGAAGGCAACTATCGGCAATACACCCTGGCGCACGTCGAGCGCCTGTCGTTCATCCGTCACTGCCGCTCGCTGGACATGACCCAGGAGGAAATCCGTACCCTGCTGGCGTTGCGCGACCGTCCCGAGGCGGATTGCGGCACCGCCAACCGGCTGATCGACGAGCACCTGCATCACGTCGAGGTGCGCATCGCCGAACTCCAGGCATTGCGCGAGCAACTGCGGGATCTCGGCTCACGCTGTACGGTCGCCGGCAACAGCCAGGCCTGCGGCATCCTCCGCGAACTGGAGCAGCCCGCGCCGCTGTCGCCAATCGCCGAGGAATGCGCCGAGGCCGGGCACATGCACGTCCCCGGCGTGCACCGCCGGCATGGCTGAAGTCGCGCTCAGTGACTGGAGGTGTCCTGTTGCGCGACCAGTTCGTGCAGGTACTTGCGCGAGAGCGACAGGAAGCGTGGGGTAGGGCCGACATCCTCATAGAGCGGATCGCCCTGTTCGTCGGTGGCCACCACCTGACTCCCCTTCACGTAGGGAAAGCTCGCCTCCAGTTCTTCCAGGGCGGCGCCGACCAGCTCGCCCAGTAGTTCCTCGACGCTGCGCCGCGGATACATCTCGTGCAGCGCGGCGAGGCGCGCGGCGCTTTCGACGTCCAGCGGGATGCTGTAGTGGTTGCGGGCCATGCGGCCCTTGGCGGTGTGTTCCCAATGGCGGACAAGCTCACGGATCTTCATGCTGACCTCTTCAGCCCGGTCGTGGCGGGCGTGCTGGGGGGCCCTCGTGGGGCCGTGCCTCGGTGCGGGCACTTCCTTCAGACTAGACCCGATCGGCGCCGGCAGCCTCGCTTCCGGCCCGGCGGCGCCGTACTGGCACCCTGCGGGCTTGTAAGCGCGGGGGCGCCTGAGCCAAGCTGGTTTCCCACCCGCAGTGGAGACAGGTCATGCCGGAAATCGATGCGCGCCTGCGCGAGGACGTCCACCAACTGGGCGAATTGCTCGGCGACACCATCCGCGAGCAGTACGGCCCGCGGTTCCTCGACAAGATCGAGCTGATCCGCAAGGGCGCCAAGGCTGCCCGCCGCGGTTCCGCGGAGGGCGCCCAGCAGCTCACCGCCACCCTCGACGGGCTCGAGGAAGACGAACTGCTGCCGGTGGCGCGGGCCTTCAACCAGTTCCTCAACCTGGCCAATATCGCCGAGCAATACCACCGTATCCGCCGGCGCCGGCCGAACGAGCCGGAACCCTTCGAGAACCTGGTGCTGGAAGAGCTGCTGGGGCGTCTCAAGGACGCCGGGCATGCCCCCGGGCAACTGGCTCGCCAGCTCGCCGGGCTGGAGATCGAACTGGTGCTGACCGCCCATCCCACCGAGGTGGCGCGGCGCACGCTGATCCAGAAATACGATGCGATCACCGCGCAGCTGGCGGCCAAGGACCATGCCGACCTGCTGCCGGAGGAGCGCAGTCGCATCCAGCAGCGCCTGCAGCGGCTGGTGGCCGAGGCCTGGCATACCGACGAGATCCGCAAGGTCCGGCCGACCCCGGTGGACGAGGCGAAATGGGGCTTCGCGGTGATCGAGCATTCTCTCTGGCAGGCCTTGCCGAACGTCCTTCGGCACGTCGACGAGGTACTCCTGCGCAGCACCGGCGAACGCCTGCCGCTGACCGCCGCGCCGCTGCGCTTCGCGTCCTGGATGGGGGGCGACCGCGACGGCAATCCCAACGTTACCGCCAGCGTGACCCGCGAGGTCCTGCTGCTGGCGCGCTGGATGGCCGCCGACCTGTACCTGCGCGATATCGACCAACTGGCCGCCGAGCTGTCCATGCAGCAGGCCTCGCCGCAGTTGCTGGCGCGGGTCGGCGATAGCGCCGAGCCCTATCGCGCCCTGCTCAAGCAATTGCGCGAGCGCCTGCGTGTGACCCGCAACTGGACCCACCAGGCCCTGGCCGGCGAGGTGCCGGCCGCGGAGGGCGTCCTGGAGCACAACCGCGACCTGGTCGAGCCGCTGCAACTGTGCCACGAGTCGCTGCACGCCTGCGGCATGGGCGTGATTGCCGATGGCGCGTTGCTCGACTGCCTGCGCCGCGCCGCCACCTTCGGCCTGTTCCTGGTGCGCCTGGACGTGCGCCAGGACTCGGCCCGCCATGCCGCCGCGCTGAGCGAGATCACCGAGTACCTGGAGCTGGGCAGCTACGACGAGTGGGACGAGAAGACCCGCCTGGAATTCCTTCTCGAGGAACTGAACAGCCGCCGCCCCCTGCTGCCGGCGCACTACCAGCCTTCGGCGGATACCGCCGAGGTGCTCGCCACCTGCCGGGCGATCGCCGCCGCGCCACCGGCGTCGCTGGGTTCCTACGTGATCTCGATGGCCGGCCAGCCGTCCGACGTGCTGGCGGTGCAACTGCTGCTCAAGGAAAGCGGCGTCGACTGGCCGATGCGCGTGGTGCCGCTGTTCGAGACCCTCGACGACCTGGACAACGCCGGCCCCTGCATGGAGCGCCTGCTGACGCTGCCGGGCTACCGTTCGCGGCTCTCCGGGGTGCAGGAAGTGATGATCGGCTACTCCGATTCGGCCAAGGACGCCGGTACTCTCACGGCGGCCTGGGCGCAGTACCGGGCGCAGGAGAAACTGGTGGAGATCTGCCGCCAGCACGAGGTCGAGCTGCTGCTCTTCCATGGCCGCGGCGGCACCGTCGGCCGCGGCGGCGGGCCGGCCCACGCGGCGATCCTGTCGCAGCCACCGGGTTCGGTGGCCGGGCGCTTCCGGGTCACCGAACAGGGCGAGATGATCCGCTTCAAGTTCGGCTTGCCGGACATCGCCGAACAGAACCTCAATCTCTACCTCGCCGCGGTGCTGGAGGCGACCCTGATGCCGCCGCCGGCTCCCGAGCCGGCCTGGCGCGCGCAGATGGACCGCCTGGCGAAGGACGCGCTGCTGGCCTACCGCAGGGTGGTGCGCGACGATCCGCAGTTCGTCGAGTATTTCCGCCTGGCCACGCCCGAGCAGGAACTGGGCCGTCTGCCGCTGGGCAGCCGCCCGGCCAAGCGCCGCGAAGGCGGGGTGGAGAGCCTGCGGGCGATTCCCTGGATCTTCGCCTGGACCCAGACGCGCCTGATGCTGCCGGCATGGCTTGGCTGGGAGACCGCCTTGCTGAACGCTATCGAGCGTGGCGAGGGCGCGCTGCTCGGGCAGATGCGCGAGCAATGGCCGTTCTTCACCACCCGCATCGACATGCTGGAAATGGTCCTGGCCAAGGCCGACGCGGATATCGCGCGGCTCTACGACGAACGTCTAGTGCCGCTCGAGCTGCGTCCGCTGGGGCGTCGTTTACGCGACCTATTGTCGCAGGCGGTGCGCGTGGTGCTGGGACTGACCGGGCAGTCGCTGCTGCTCGCCCACGCCAGCGAGACCCGCGAGTCGATCAGCGTGCGCAACAGCTATCTAGACCCGCTGCACCTGCTCCAGGCTGAGCTTCTGGCCCGTTCGCGGCGCTGCCGGGGCGACGCCTGCGGCGGCCTGGAGCAGGCGCTGCTGGTGACGGTCGCGGGGGTCGCCGCCGGACTGCGCAACACCGGATGAGGGAAGGCGGGGGGCAACTTTCGGTGTCTTGTGCGGTGGGGGGGCGCTGTGTATCTTGGACAGCCTTTTCGGCGCCATACAGTGCCGTTTCCTGCAAATACGAGATTGGCCCCACGAGGCGGATCCAGACTTTCGCTTACCAATTCTAAGGAGCATATCGATGCGTGTGATTCTGCTCGGGGCACCCGGTGCCGGCAAAGGCACCCAGGCACGGTTCATCACCGAGAAGTTCGGCATTCCGCAGATCTCCACCGGCGACATGCTGCGCGCCGCAGTCAAGGCCGGCAGCCCGCTCGGCCAGCAGGTGAAAGGCGTGATGGACAGCGGCGGCCTGGTATCCGACGACATCATCATCGCCCTGATCAAGGAACGCATCACCGAGGCCGATTGCGCCAAGGGCTTCCTGTTCGACGGCTTCCCGCGGACCATCCCGCAGGCCGAAGCGCTGAAGGACGCCGGCGTGACCATCGACCACGTGGTCGAGATCGCCGTCGACGACGAGGAGATCGTGTCGCGTATCGCCGGTCGTCGCGTGCACCCGGCCTCCGGCCGCGTGTACCACACCGAGCACAACCCGCCGAAGGTCGCCGGCAAGGACGACGTTACCGGCGAAGAGCTGATCCAGCGCGAGGACGACAAGGAAGAGACCGTGCGTCACCGCCTGTCGGTCTACCATTCGCAGACCAAGCCGCTGGTCGACTTCTACCAGAAGCTGTCGGCCGCCGAAGGCACCCCGAGATACCACAGCATCGCCGGCGTCGGCTCGGTCGAACAGATCACCGCGAAAGTGCTTTCGGCCCTGAGCTGATCCGCAGCGCTGTAGCACCGACGGCCCGCTTGCGGGCCGTCGGCGTTTCCGGGGCGGCGAAGGCTGGTACAATCGGCGTCTTTTTCACCACGCGGAACCGTCGATGTCCACTCTGTTGGCCCTGGATACCTCCACCGAAGCCTGCTCCGTCGCCCTGCTCCACGAGGGGCGGGCGCTCAGTCACTACGAGGTGATCCCGCGCCTGCACGCCCAGCGCCTGCTGCCGATGGTCCGCGACCTGCTCGACGAGGCCGGCGTCGCCCTGTCCGCGGTGGACGCCATCGCCTTCGGGCGCGGTCCGGGCGCCTTCACCGGCGTGCGCATCGCCATCGGCGTGGTCCAGGGCCTGGCCTTCGCCCTGCAGCGCCCGGTACTGGCGGTCTCCGACCTGGCGATCCTGGCCCAGCGGGCCTACCGCGAGCAGGGTGCGGAGCGGGTCGCCGCGGCCATCGACGCGCGGATGGACGAGGTCTACTGGGGTTGCTACCAGTTGCAACAGGGCGAGATGCGCCTGGCCGGCAGCGAAGCGGTACTGCCGCCCGAGCGGGTCGCCGTACCGTGGGACGCCGCTGCCGCGGACTGGTTCGGCGCCGGCACCGGCTGGGGCTACGTCGAGCGCATGCCGCAGCGCCCGGCCGCGCTGGACGCGAGCCTGCTGCCGCATGCCGAGGACTTGCTCAGCCTGGCCGGCTTCGCCTGGGCGCGCGGCGAAGGCGTGGAGGCGGAACAGGCGCTGCCGGTGTACCTGCGCGACAACGTGGCGACGCCGAAAAAAGCGCCCTGAAAATGCCGCGCAGCGGTAATTGCCAAGCCTTTCGGGGCTGGCTAGAGTGTGGAGACTTCCCCGGGTTTTGATCATGCGTATCGACGGACTTTCTTCCTCTTCGTTGCCGCTGGAGCGCAGCGCCCGACCGGGCTCGGCGGTCACGCCGTATCGCGACGTGCAGCGCGAGGTCGAGGCGCGG
This sequence comes from Pseudomonas sp. 2VD, assembly GCF_005503585.1. Lineage (NCBI taxonomy): Bacteria > Pseudomonadati > Pseudomonadota > Gammaproteobacteria > Pseudomonadales > Pseudomonadaceae > Pseudomonas > Pseudomonas sp. 2VD. The sequence continues at coordinate 4,933 of NZ_SCND01000057.1, read as the reverse complement.
CGCGAGCAGCCGGCGCCGGTTTCCGGCAGCCAGGGCTTCGAGCAGGCGCCGCAGGCGCGCAAGGTCCAGGCCAGTTCGGCGGGCGGCGACAGCCTGCCGGTGAGCGCCCGCGACCTGCTGGCGTTCCAGCGCCCGGTAAGCAGCCATGCGGCGATGGCCCTGGCCAGCTACAACTCCACCGCCAGCCTCAACATCGACGCCGGCGCCGAGGATGTCCTCGGCCTCGACCTCTACGCCTGAGCGGCTCCGCGCGCTCCCGTGGTTTCCCTTCCTTATTTCCTCGGTTGTCCATCCTGGAACGAGGCGGCCTGGCGCGGCAGCTTCTATCCGCGCGAATTGCGTTCCGCCGACTACCTCGGACACTACGGCGGCATCTTCAACGCGGTCGAGGGCAATACCACCTTCTATGCCCGGCCTTCGGCGGAAACCGTGCGGCGCTGGGCCGAGACGATGCCGGCGGGGTTCCGCTTCTGTGCCAAGTTTCCCCGCGATATCAGTCACGAAGGCGACCTGCGCGAACGGCTCGAGGCCGCCGGCGACTTCCTCGAACTGCTGGCGCCGCTTGGCGAAAGGGTCAGCCCGCTGTGGCTGCAACTGTCGGCGGCGTTCACCCCGCAGCGCCTGGGCGAACTGCTGTATTTCCTCGATGAGCTGAGTCCGCGACGGATTGCCGTGGAAGTACGCCACCCGGCGTTCTTCGACAAAGGCGAGGACGAGCGCCTGCTCAACCGCCACCTGCGCGAGCGTGGCGTGGAGCGCATCTGCCTGGATTCGCGGGCGCTGTTCAGTTGCCGTTCGGACGATCCGGCGGTGCTCCACGCCCAGTCGAAGAAGCCGCGCCTGCCGATCCGTCCGGCGGCCTTCAGCGATACGCCACAGGTGCGTTTCATCGGCGGTCCCGACCTGCCGGCCAACGAGGTGTTCCTTTTGCCCTGGGTCGACAAGGTGGCCGACTGGATCGAGGCCGGCCTGACTCCATACGTATTCCTGCATACCCCCGACAATCACCTGGCGGCCCAGCAGGCCCAGCGTTTCCATGCGCTGCTGCGCCAGCGCCTGCCAGGCTTGCCGGCGCTACCCGAGCCGATCCCGGCCCCGGAAGTGGAGCAACTGGGCCTGCTCTGAGCGCGGCGCTCGACGCTCCGCCGGCCTGCGCCTAGGCTAGGGAGTCCTTTCCCCGCCACGGAGCCCGCCGCCATGACCAGCCAACGCCAACGCGCCGAACGTTTCCGCGACCTGCACCAGGGGCCCGGCATGCTGGTCCTGCCCAATCCCTGGGATGCCGGTTCGGCGAAGATGCTCGCCAGCCTCGGCTTCGACGCCCTTGCCACTACCAGCGCCGGCCTGGCGTTCTCTCTGGGCCGGCGCGATGCGGAAGGCGCGGTGAGCCGGACCGAGGCGCTGGAAAACGCCCGGGCGATCGTCGCCGCCACCGATCTGCCGGTCGCCGCCGACCTGGAAAACGGCTACGGCGATGCTCCGCAAGACTGCGCCACGACCATCCGCCTGGCCGCCGAGGCCGGCCTGGTCGGTGGTTCCATCGAGGATGCCAGCGGGCGCGCCGGACAGCCCATCTATGAGTTCTCCGCCGCGCTGGAGCGGGTCGCTGCCGCGGTCGAGGCGGCCCGTGCGTTGCCATTCCCGTTCACCCTCTGCGCCCGCGCGGAGAATTTCCTGCATGGTTGCGAGGATCTCGACGACACCCTGCGGCGTCTGCGCGCCTACGCCGATGCCGGCGCCGATGTGCTCTACGCGCCCGGTTTGAACCGCCGCGAACAGATCGTCGCGGTGCTCGAAGCGGTGGCACCGAAGCCGGTCAACGTACTGGTCGGTTCGCCGCGCCTGGAGCTGTCGCTGGACGAGCTGGAAGCCCTCGGCGTCAAGCGCGTGAGCCTGGGCTCGAACCTTGCCCGGGTCGCCTTCGGCGCTTTCCATGAGGCGGCGCAGGCGCTGGCGCGGCGCGAGCTGGAAGCGACCCGTGCGGCGATGCCTTTCGACCGTATCAACGACCTGTTCCGCTGAACCCGTGCGCCGCCTGGCCTGGTTGCTGCCATTGCTGCTGCTGGCGGGGGCCGTCGGCGCCCTGCGCAACCAGTGGCTCGATCTGCCGGCGCGCTGGAATCCCTGGCTGCCGCTGGACGTGCGCGAACCGCCGAACCTGCTGACCCGCTACAAGCTATGGCGGCTGGCCGACGACCGGAGCCTCTGCGACGCCGCCCTGGCCACCTCGCAACTGCGCTACCAGCGGGTCGCCGACGATCCGCCATCGGCTACCTGCCCGTTGAGCAACAGCCTGCGCGTGCGTGGGGCGGCATTGGAGTTGAGCAGCAGCTTCCTCGCCAGTTGCCCGTTGGCAGTGAGCTATGCATTGTTCGAGCGCCACGTGCTGCAACCGGCAGCCCTGGATATCTATGGCCAGCCGCTGACGCGGGTCGAGCATATTGGCAGCTTCGCCTGCCGCAACGTCTACAACCGCGAGAACGGCCGGCGCAGCCAGCATGCTTCGGCCAATGCCCTGGACATCAGCGGCTTCCGCCTGGCCGGCGGGAGGCGAATCCGCCTGGCCACGGACTGGGCCGACCAGGGCGCCGACGGGCGCTTCCTGCGCCGCGTGCGGGACGGCGCCTGCGCCAGTTTCAATGCGGTGCTGGGGCCCGACTACAATGCCGCCCACCGGGATCACTTCCACCTCGACATGGGCCTATGGAAGGTCTGCCGGTGAGCGCGCGCGGGCCAACTCTGGCAAAATCCGCGCTTTCCACGACGATTGCCCGACCATGACCGATTCCGCCGCTCCTCGCCTGCATGTCCAAGCCCTGTCCGCCGATTGCGCCGAGGCTGCGCGGCGCTGGGCGGAGCGGCTCGGCCTGCCGTTGGCGGCGGACGACGAGGCGGAGTTCGCCGTGCAGGTCGGCGAGCAGGGCTTGCAGGTCTTGCAACTGGGGGCGGATTCCCCCGGTCCGGTGCGGGTCGATTTCGTCGAAGGCGCCAGCGCCCACCGGCGCAAGTTCGGCGGCGGCAGCGGGCAGATGATCGCCAAGGCGGTCGGCGTCCAGCCAGGCATCCGCCCGCGCGTCCTGGATGCCACGGCCGGCCTGGGCCGGGATGGGTTCGTCCTCGCCAGCCTGGGTTGCGAGGTAACCCTGGTCGAGCGCCAGCCGCTGATCGCCGCCCTGCTCGAGGATGGCCTGGAGCGCGCCGGGCGCGATCCCGACGTGGCGCCGATCGCCGCGCGGATGCGTCTGCTCGGCGGCAACTCGGCGGACCTGATGCGCGCCTGGGACGGCGAGGCGCCGCAGGTGGTCTACCTCGACCCGATGTTTCCCCATCGCGACAAGAGCGCATTGGTGAAGAAGGAAATGCGTCTGTTCCGGCCGCTGGTGGGCGACGATCTCGACGCTCCGGCGCTGTTGCAGGCGGCCCTGGCCCTGGCCAGCCACCGGGTGGTGGTGAAGCGCCCGCGCAAGGCGCCGATCATCGAAGGGCCCAAGCCCGGCTATAGCCTGGAAGGCAAGTCCAGCCGCTACGACATCTACCCGAAGAAGGCCCTGGGCAAGGGCTGAGTGTCGACACCGCAGGGAGGCGGCGAGCATGCAGCAGACCATCGATTGTCCGATTCGCCGGCGCCTGGCGCACCTGCCCTGGGCCAACGACGGGCGTGCCGGCGCCCGCCACTGGCTGGAGATGCAGCGCGATCCGCTGGCCTGGTTGCAGAAGATGCACGTCGCGCAGCCGGACCTCGCGGTCGCCCGCATGGGCCCGCAGCGCCTCTGGTGCCTGTTCCATCCGCAGGCGGTGCAGGAATTGATGGTCGATCGCCGCGATGACCTGCAACGCTGGCAGCCGGCGCTGTGCATGCTGAAACAGTGGAACGGGCGCAGCTTCATGATGCGTGAGGGCGCCCCCGCCCAGGCCCGGCGCAAGGAGGTACGGCCGCACCTGGCGCCGCCGCCGGCCAGCGAGGTTCGCCGCCTGGCCGCGGAGTGGGGCGAGCGGGTGGAGGAGGGGCGCGAATACGACCTCGACCTGGAAATGGCTGCGTTCAGCGTCACCCTCAGCGGTCACGCGCTGTTCGACGTCGACCTGCAACCGTCGGCCTATCGGATCGCCAAGGCGGTGCGCCTGCTGTCGCGGGTGGCATTGCTGGAAATGAGCACCGGCCTGCCGCTGGGCCACTGGTTCCCGAGCAAACTGTGTCCGCGCAAGCGCTGGGCGCTGGGCCAGTTGCGCGAGGCGGTGGGCGAGGTGGCGGAGCGCTCGCCGCGGCCGCTGGCGGACCTACGCGATGAACTCTGCACCCTGCTCATGGCGTCCCACCAGTCCACTGGAGTGACCCTGACCTGGAGCCTGTTGCTGCTGGCCCAGCGTCCCGAGTTGCTCGCGCGGCTACGCGCCGAGCTGGCGGGAGTGAATTGGACGGCGATCCGCTCGGTCGCCGACCTGCGCGATTGCGCGCTGCTCAGGGCGGTCCTGCAGGAGTGCCTGCGCCTGTACCCGCCGGCCTACGGCCTGGCGCCGCGGCAGGTGACGGCGGACATCGAGGTGTTCGGCCAGCGGCTGAAGCGCGGCGACGTGACCATGGTCTCGAGCTGGATCACCCAGCGCGATCCCCGTTGGTTCGAGGCGCCGCTGGAGTTCCGTCCCGAGCGCTTCCTCGAACCGGCGCGCTGGCCGCGTGGCGCCTACTTCCCCTTCGGCCTCGGCGACCGCGCTTGCCCCGGCACCGCGATGGCGATGATCGATCTGGCGGCGGCGCTGGCCTACTGGGTCGAGCACTGGGACATCATGCACGCCGGCGACCTGGCGCCGCGCGGGTGGTGTTCCCTGCGTCCGCACCGACGGCGGGGGCTTCGCCGCCGTCTCTCCTCATCCGCGTCAGCCCCCCCAGGCGAAGGCGCGCCGCAACAGCGCCGCCAGTCCTCCCACGTCCCGC
>NZ_SCND01000578.1:0-2287 GCF_005503585.1 Pseudomonas sp. 2VD | reverse complement strand
TCGGCGCCGGCAGCGCCGGTGTAGTAGCCGACCAACTGGCTGCCGGCCACGCCTTCGCGGATCACCACCACCGCCTGGGCCACCCCCGGCTGCGCCAGCAGGCGTGCCGGTACAGCGCGTACATAGCGATGGCGGCCTGCACATGGACTGGCAGGACTTCTCCGCGCTCGACCGCGACAGTCGCCAGCAGCACCTGCAGACCCTCGCCGACAGCGAGGCGCACCGTCCCTTCGACCTTGAGAGCGGGCCGTTGCTGCGGGTCTGCATGGTGAAGATGGCCGAGCGCGAGCACTACCTGGTGGTGACCCTGCACCACATCGTCACCGAAGGCTGGGCGATGGACATCTTCGCCCGCGAACTGGGCGCGCTCTACGAGGCCTTCCTCGACGACCGCGAATCGCCGCTGGAGCCGTTGCCGGTCCAGTACCTGGACTACAGCGTGTGGCAGCGCGAGTGGCTGGAGAGCGGCGAGCGCCAGCGCCAGCTCGACTACTGGAAGGCCCAGCTGGGCAACGAGCATCCGCTGCTCGAACTGCCGGGCGACCGGCCACGCCCGCCGGTGCAGAGCCACCAGGGCGACCTCTACCGCTTCGACCTGAGCCCCGAGCTGGCCGAGCGCGTGCGGCGCTTCAACGCCGCCCGCGGGCTGACCATGTTCATGACCATGACCGCCACCCTTGCGGCCTTGCTCTACCGCTACAGCGGCCAGCAGGACCTGCGTATCGGCGCGCCGGTGGCGAACCGCATCCGCCCGGAGAGCGAAGGGCTGATCGGCGCCTTCCTCAATACCCAGGTGCTGCGCTGCCGGCTCGACGGACAGATGAGTGTCGGCGAGCTGCTTGAGCAGGTGCGGCAGACCGTGATCGATGGCCAGTCGCACCAGGACCTGCCGTTCGACCACCTGGTGGAAGCCCTGCAACCGCCGCGCAGCGCCGCCTACAACCCGTTGTTCCAGGTGATGTGCAACGTCCAGCGCTGGGAGTTCCAGCAGACCCGGCAACTGGCCGGGATGACCGTCGAGTACATCGCCAACGATGCGCGGGCGACCAAGTTCGACCTCAACCTGGAGGTCACCGACCTCGACCAGCGCCTCGGCTGCTGCCTGACCTACAGCCGCGACCTGTTCGACGAACCGCGCATCGCGCGGATGGCCGGACACTGGCAGAACCTGCTGGAGGCGCTGCTGGGCGACCCGCAGCGGCGCATTGCCGAATTGCCGCTGTTCGCCGCCGAGGAGCGGAAGCAACTGCTGCTCGCCGGCACGGCTGGCGAGGCAGGGCTCCAGGACACCCTCCATGGCCTGTTCGCCGCCCGCGTGGCGGCCAGCCCCCAGGCCCCGGCGCTGACCTTCGCCGGACAGACCCTGAGCTATGCCGAACTCGACGCCCGCTCCAACCGCCTGGCGCGCGTCCTGCGCGGTCATGGCGTCGGCCCGGAAGTGCGGGTCGGCCTGGCCCTGGAGCGTTCGCTGGAGATGGTCGTCGGCCTGCTGGCGATCCTCAAGGCTGGCGGCGCCTACGTGCCGCTGGACCCGGAATATCCGCTGGAGCGCCTGCAATACATGATCGAGGACAGCGGCGTACGCCTGCTGCTCAGCCACGCGGCGCTGTTCGAGGCCCTCGGCGAGCTGCCGGCGGGCGTGGCGCGCTGGTGCCTCGAGGAGGACGGCCCGGCGCTGGACGCCGAGGACCCCGCGCCGCTGGCAGCGCTGAGCGGTCCGCAGCACCAGGCCTACCTGATCTATACCTCCGGCTCCACCGGCAAGCCGAAGGGCGTGGCGGTCTCCCACGGCGAGATCGCCATGCACTGCGCCGCGGTGATCGAGCGCTTCGGCATGCGCGCCGAGGATTGCGAACTGCACTTCTATTCGATCAACTTCGACGCCGCCAGCGAGCGCCTGCTGGCCCCGTTGCTGTGCGGCGCCCGCGTGGTGCTGCGGGCCCAGGGCCAGTGGGGCGCGGAGGAAATCTGCGAGCTGATCCGCGCGGAGGGCGTGAGCATCCTCGGCTTCACCCCGAGCTACGGCAGCCAGCTCGCCCAGTGGCTGGAGAGCCAGGGCCGGCAGTTGCCGGTGCGCATGTGCATCACCGGCGGCGAAGCGCTGACCGGCGAGCACCTGCAACGGATTCGCCAGGCCTTCGCCCCGGCGTCGTTCTTCAATGCCTACGGACCGACCGAAACGGTGGTCATGCCGCTGGCCTGCCTGGCTCCCGAACGACTGGAGGAGGGTGCCGCCAGCGTGCCGATCGGCAGCGTGGTCGGCGCGCGGGTCGCCTACATCCTGGAT
>NZ_SCND01000577.1:0-2309 GCF_005503585.1 Pseudomonas sp. 2VD | reverse complement strand
GTCGTACTGGGTGACGTCACTCATGGTGAGGCCCTCGGGTTTTGTTTTTGTAATTTCAGTATAGGCTTCGGGTGCTAGTTTTTTGCTCCAAATTGACTAAGGTATTCCGACAGTATTGGGTTGTTTGAACTACAAGAATCGCTGACAAGAGAAACAACGCACCATGGCTGAACTCGACCGCATCGACCTGAAAATCCTCCGCGCCCTGGCCGACGACGGCCGCCTGAGCTGGCGCGATCTCGCCCAGAAGGTCGGCCTGTCGCTGACGCCGACGCTGCGCCGGGTACGCCGCCTGGAAGAGGAACACTACATCCAGGGCTACTTCGCCCGGCTCGACGAGGAGCGCCTGTCCGGGGCGATGAGCGTGTTCGTCTCGGTGTCCCTGGAAAAGCAGACCGGCGACTACCTCGCGCGCTTCGAGGAACGCATCGTCGATGCGCCGCAGGTCATGAGCTGTTTCCAGATGACCGGCGATGCGGACTACATGCTGCGGGTTGTGGTCAAGGATCTCGCCGCCTACCAGGCGTTCCTCACCAATACCCTGACCTGCATTCCCGGCGTGGCTGGCATCAAGTCGGCCTTCGCGCTGAAGTCGGTGATGCTGCGCTCGGCCCCGCCGCTCTAAGCATAGACCCTGTTTATCTGCGTAACGTTACGCTATTCTGATTGCGTAACGTTACGCAGATGGAGGCGTTCATGAAAGCCAGCAAACCCGGGCCCAAGCCGAGCGGCAAGGCCAAGTCGGCCGCCCAGCGGATGCGCGAATACCGCGCGCGCAAGGCCGAAGAGGCCCTCGGCGCCGAGCATTCCGACAAGGAGCGCGAGCGGCAGATCCGCCGTGAGGCGCGCGCCGAACTCGAACGCGTGAAGCTGGAGCAGCAGCGCCGCGAACACACCCTGCGCAAGGAACTGGAAGCCTGCCAGACCGAGATTGGCCGCCTGCTCGGCCTGCTGCGCCGGCACGGCATCGATCCGCACCCGGGCAACTGATCAGCCGGGCGTGTCGAGGAAGGCCAGCAGGGTCGCTTCCTCGGCACTCAGCCAGCGGCGCTTACGGGCGCGCCTGAGCTGGCCCAGTTGCCCGGCCTGGTAGGCCTCGATGATCGCCGGGTGGATGTAGCATTGCCGGCAGATCGCCACGCTGTTGCCCAATTCGGCGGCGACCTCCGCCACCACCGCGCCGAGCCCGTCGGCTTCGGCACGCCGCAGGCGCTCCAGCGCCAGCGCGCTGCCGGCCCAGGTACGGTAGTCCTTGGCGCTGAAATCCTCGCCGGTATGCCGGCGCAGGTACTCGTTGATGTCGTGGGAGCCGATGCGGTGCGGCTGGCCGTCCTCGTCCAGGTACTGCAACAGGTCCTGGCCGGGCAATTCCAGGCAGCGCCGCAGCACCCGCGCCAGGCGCGGATGCTCCAGGCTGACGTCGTGCTCGATGCCGCTCTTGCCCTTGAAGCGGAAACGGATGCGACTGCCGTTCACGTCGACGTGCCGGGTACGCAGGGTGGTCAGGCCGTAGGAGCGGTTGTCGCGGGCGTAGCGGTGGTTGCCGACGCGGATCAGGGTGGCGTCGAGCAGCGCAACCGCCAGGGCCACCACCTTGTCGCGACCGAGGCCGGGCAGGCGCAACTGGGCGTCGATGTGCCGGCGCAGCCGCGGCAGCGCCTGGCCGAAGCGCAGCAGGCGCTCGTACTTGTCGGCATCGCGTACCTCGCGCCAGCGCGGGTGGTAGCGGTACTGCTTGCGCCCACGGGCGTCGCGGCCGGTGGCCTGGAGATGGCCGTTGGGGTCGGGACAGATCCAGACCTCGCGATAGGCCGGCGGAATGGCTAGCTTGTCCAGCCGGCGGATCTCCTCGGCGTCGCCGATGCGCTGGCCGTCGGCATCGAAATAGACGAAGCGCTTGCCCTGCCGGCGTCGACGGATGCCCGGCTGGCGGTCGTCGACGTAGCAGAGGCCGGCGGGCAGGGCGGGGATATCCGGTGGCGCTGCGCTCATGCTTGGGTTCCGAAGGAAAGCTTGCCTGTTTAGGCCGCTGCGCCCGCTGGAACGTTCAACCGCGCTGCGCTTGCTCCTGCTCGTAGCCGAGGGCGCCGGCGATATGGCGGCCGGCGATGTAGCCGAAGGTCAGCGCCGGCCCCAGGTTGATGCCGCCGGAGGGATAGTGGCCGGCGAACAGGCTCGCCATGTCCGCGCCCGCCGCGTACAGGCCGGGGATCGGCTGGCCGCCGCCGTCCAGCACGCGGGCCTGGGCGTCGGTCTTCAGCCCGGCGAAGGTGCCGAAGCAGCCGGGCTCGACCTGCACCGCGTAGTAC
>NZ_SCND01000576.1:0-2310 GCF_005503585.1 Pseudomonas sp. 2VD | reverse complement strand
GAACGGCCTGAGCATCAGGATCGAAGACGGCTTCCTGCTGGTGCGCGGGCAAGCCGGAGGAACCCGCTCCGGCGAGTTCATCCTGCAACCCATCGACAGCGCACACGCCGTCCTGGCCGGCAGCGGCCAGGGCCTGGGAGACACCTTCAGTCGTGACTTCGACGGTCTGAACGCGCTCGGCTACCGCTTCGCCCAGCAAGACACCAAGGCACGTCCCTGGCTGCAACGGAAGGAGTCCCCATGAGAAACCCCTCCCTGTGCCTCGCCGGCACGCTCGCCAGCCTCTGCTCCGCCGCTGTCGCCGAAGAGTGGCATGACAGCATCGGCCTGGGCGTCCTGGTGGAATACCGTTTCTGAAACGCACCGAGAGAGAATACGAACATGTTCACCGCCTTCGCCTTCCGCGGCCGCCAACCTTATACCGTTCGCCGGAACACAGCCCAGGGCGCGACCTTGCGCCCGAAACTGGCGAACCGGCCGGATGCGCCGGCTTCCGTCGGGAAGTCCTGAACTGCGGAGCGTCTACGGCCTCATTGGCAACGGATCACGCCGCTGGCGATTTCGTCGTCGATGGAGCGCAGCGCATCGGCATCCTGGTGCATCTGCTCGATCACCTCGAGCAGGCGCTGCGCCAGCTTCGGATCGTTCGCCCGCTCGACGGCGCGCATGACCTCGACCGCAGCCGATTCATGATTGTTCGCCATCTGCTTGAGAGCCTTGCGCAAGCGCTGCTCGGTCCATTTCATCGACATGTCGCTTCACCCAGACTGCATATACGGACCCGCCAGGAACGACGGGCTCGCTTAAGAGCGCCGGAGCTGGAACAAGTTCAACCTGCCGTCGCCCCATGAGGGCGGGTTGGGTGCCGGAAAGGCAAGCGGAGAAGAGATCGAGAAGCGCAAACGAAAACGCCAGGCACAAGGCCTGGCGCTTCGAAATATGGGGTGGACGATGGGAATCGAACCCACGACACCAGGAGCCACAATCCTGTGCTCTACCAACTGAGCTACGCCCACCATATCGTGAATCGTGCCGGACGTTCCGGCTTCAACCGCAGCGGCCGGACAAGCCGAGCCTGAAGGTGGTGCGGACGGAGAGACTCGAACTCTCACGCCTTGCGGCGCTGGAACCTAAATCCAGTGTGTCTACCAATTCCACCACGTCCGCGGGACACTGCTTGGAAATGAAAACGCCAGGCCTCGGGCCTGGCGCTTCGGAATATGGGGTGGACGATGGGAATCGAACCCACGACACCAGGAGCCACAATCCTGTGCTCTACCAACTGAGCTACGCCCACCATATTACGACTTGCGGTAAAACATCGCCTGCTTCTTGCCGATTCGCCGAATGGCGCACCCGGCAGGACTCGAACCTGCGACCATCCGCTTAGAAGGCGGATGCTCTATCCAGCTGAGCTACGGGCGCTTTATTCATCTGCATTCAATGCTGAGCGCAAACTTTAAGCTCTGGCAATCACAAAGTCAGCAACCGACTTGCATTACCTCTTACCCTGCGTCCGGCTGTGCTCGGCAAGCGGGGCGCATGTTATACAGGGGGCGAAAGGCCGTCAACGGGTTTTTTAAAAAAATTCAGCTATATAAAGGAGTTACGGCAAATCCGCGGGTCGCCTCCTTTGCCCCGGGCGGCGTCCATGCGAAAATGCGCGTCCTTTTTCCACCCGATTCGATGGTTACCCTTCCGACATGACCGCACAACTGATCGACGGCAAAGCGATCGCCGCCAACCTTCGCCAGCAGATAGCCCAACGCGTGACCGAGCGCCGCCAGCAAGGCCTGCGCGTTCCCGGCCTGGCGGTGATCCTGGTCGGCACCGATCCGGCCTCTCAGGTCTATGTGGCGCACAAGCGCAAGGACTGCGAGGAAGTCGGCTTTCTCTCCCAGGCCTACGATCTTCCCGCCGAAACCAGCCAGGACGACCTGCTGGCCCTGATCGACCGCCTGAACGACGATCCCGCCATCGACGGCATCCTGGTCCAGCTACCCCTGCCCGCCCACCTGGACGCCTCCCTGCTGCTGGAGCGTATCCACCCGGACAAGGACGTGGACGGTTTCCATCCCTACAACATCGGCCGCCTGGCCCAGCGCATGCCCCTGCTGCGCCCCTGCACCCCGAAAGGCATCATGACCCTGCTCGCCAGCACCGGCGCCGACCTGTACGGCATGGACGCGGTCGTGGTCGGCGCCTCGAACATCGTCGGCCGGCCCATGGCTCTGGAGTTGCTGCTGGGTGGCTGCACCGTCACCGTGACCCACCGCTTCACCCGCGACCTGGCCGACCATGTGTCGCGCG
>NZ_SCND01000575.1:0-2310 GCF_005503585.1 Pseudomonas sp. 2VD | reverse complement strand
GTGCCGCCCAGGCTCGCGGCCTGTTCCAGCGGCAGTAGGTTGCTGCGGGCGGGCAGGGCGCTGCCGGCCGGCCAGCTCTGAACCAGCTCGCCCTCGGCGGCGGCGGCGCGCTGGGCGGAAGCGTTGCGCCCGGCGGCTTCCTGCTGCATGGCGAACAACACCAGCAGCAGGGTGGTGAAGAAGGCCACCGCGTTGACGGCCCAGAACTTGTATTTCAGTGGAATGTCGCTGATCCAGGTGCCCATAGGGGGATTTCTTCTTATCGGCAAGCTAATGGCAAGGCGCCATTATCTTGAAAGCTGAGTAAGGGGCAATCGTTGATGCGGGTCAACGAGACCGTTCGTCAGCTTAGCGGCCGATCCGCCGGGAGCTTGAGGGCGATCTCAGTCGATCGTCGGCAGGCCGAAGAACGCCCGCGCCGCGGCGCTGGTGTGAGCGGCCAGGCGCTCCGCGCTCTCGCCGCGATGGCGGGCCACGCAGTCGAGCACCTCGACCAGGTAGGCCGGCTCGTTGCGCCCGTTCTTCGGCTTCGGCCGCAGGCTGCGCGGCAGCAGGTAGGGCGCGTCGCTTTCCAGCATGAGACGGCCGACCGGGATCTCGCCTACCAGATCATGCAGGTGGGTGCCGCGGCGCTCGTCGTTGATCCAGCCGGTGATGCCGATGTGCAGGTCGAGGTCGAGGTAGCCATACAGCGCCCGGCGCTCGCCGGTGAAACAGTGTACGACGGCGGCCGGCAGGCGATCGCGGAAGTCGCGCAGGATCGCCAGCAGGCGCTCGCTGGCGTCGCGTTCGTGGAGGAACACCGGACGCTGTAGCTCGACGGCCAGTGCCAGTTGTTCCTCCAGGGCCTTTTCCTGGGCCGGACGGGGAGAGAAGTCGCGATTGAAGTCGAGACCGCATTCGCCCACCGCGCGTACCCGCTGGTCGTCGAACAGGGCGCGCAGGCCGCGAGCGGTGTCGGCGTTCCAGTGGCTGGCCTCGTGGGGGTGGACGCCGGCGGTGGTAAACAGCCGGCCGCCCTCGTCGAGTTCGCCGCAAAGCTGCAGCGCCTGTTCGCTGTCGGCCAGGCTGGTGCCGGTGATCACCATCTGCACCACCCCGGCGGCGCGCGCGCGGGCGAGCAGTGCTTCACGTTCCGGGGCGAAGCTGGCGTGGGTCAGATTGACGCCGATATCGATGAGTTGCATGGTGCCTTCCTGGAATTCGCAGCGAGGCGGCGCCCCCTCGATCGCGCCGGACCCGCCGGGGGATGGGTGGCAAACCGCTTGTAGAACAATCCGTTATAATCGCAGATCGGGTTCTTCGGCGCCCGGATTATCTACCCAATGCCTCCGTTTGCAGCCGCTGTCGGAGAGGAACTTGCCAAGACTGCCATGCTCTGATTGATCCGGTCCCCCGGAGAGGGACATCGAGCCTGGCCTCTGGAGACCTGGATGACGCGTCTGTTGCTGCTTTCGCTTTGCCTGCTGGTGCTCGCACCCTTGCCGGCGGCTGCGCGCATCACCGGCCAGCCGGACAACTGGCACAAGGAACAGCCGGAGACCCGCGACCTGGCGAGCATCCGCCGCGCTGGCGTGCTCAAGGTGCTGGTCAACCAGAGCCGCAACAGCTCGGGTGAGGTGAAGGGCGAGCCGATTGGCGTCGAGTACCGTCGCCTGCGCGCCTTCGAGCAATACCTCAACAGCCGCTCGCCGTCCGCGCGGAACCTCACCCTCAAGCTCATACCCAAGCCCAAGGACCAGTTGCTTGCCGCCCTGCAGCGTGGCGAAGGCGACCTGGTCGCCCCCGGCGAACTGCTGCCGGCGCACGACGGCCTGCAGGTCAGCCCGAGCGCACCGGTGCGCGCCGATGTGCCGCTGGTGCTGGTGGCGCGCAAGGGCAACCGGCGCTACACGCGCCTGGAGCAGTTGTCCGGGCGGACCATCCCGCTGCCGGCCGGCAGCGCCGCCGAGGGCGCCATCGAACTGGTCAACCAGCGCCTGGCGCAACGCCGCATGGCACCGATCCGGATCGAAAAGCTGGACGCTTCCCTGGCCGTCGAGGATGTGATGGAAATGGTCCAGGCAGGCATCCTCGGCTTCACCGTGGTCGAGCAGCCCATCGCCGAACGCTGGGCCAAGGTGCTGCCGAAGCTGCGCGTCGACCGCCACCTGGTGCTGGACAATCGCGCCGACATGGCCTGGTACGTGCGCCGCGATGCCAGCACCCTGCGCGCGACCATCGACCGCTTCCTCGCCGACTACCGCGCGCCGGCCGACCAGGACGTGGCTTTCCAGCGCGTCTACCGGCGCGCCTACAAGGTCCGCAACC
>NZ_SCND01000574.1:0-2315 GCF_005503585.1 Pseudomonas sp. 2VD | reverse complement strand
GGCGTCGCCCCAGCGCTCCAGGCGAGCCAGGCGCGATTGCCAGGCTGCCGACGCAAGCGGCGGACGATAGCACCCGAAGCGCCGTTTCTCCAGCGCGAAGCCCAGCAGGTTGAGCCAATCGCAGGCCCGCGACGGAGGAATGCAGCGGGCCTGGCGCAAGGCATCCCCGGCGAAATAATGACGGATGCCCCACAGGCTCCATGGGTTGATGCCGATCAGCAGCAGGTGGCCGCCCGGACGAACGGTACGCGCGGCTTCGCGCAGGAGACGGTGAGGCGACAGGCAGAAATCCAGGCCGTGTTGCAGCAGGACCACATCCGCGGCATGTTCGCTGAGCGGCCAGGCGCCCTCTTCGCAGGCGATGTCCACGCCCGGCAGCGGCGGCCCCAGGCGCACGCCGCGCTGAATCTGCCCGGTGCTCGGCGGCAGTTCGGCATGCGGCCCGTAGTGCACCAGGTAGCCACCGAAGTAACGGGTCAGCTCGTCGCACAACAGGCGTCGCTCCTCGGCCAGCATCAGGCTGCCCAGCGGCCCCTGGAACCAGTCGCGCGCCCGGTTGATCGATGCCAGCCACTCGGCATCGGTCTGGGCGAAGGCTTGCGGTTCGTTCATGCGTACCTCCAGCGTCTTCCCCTTCGCGGCGACGGACGCCGGCACGACGGGAAAATAAGCAATACTATGCGCCAATGACTTCTGCTTAGCGACATCGACCCATGATACAGATCGACGCCCTGCCCGCCTTCAACGACAACTACATCTGGCTGTTGCAAGATGCGACAAGCCGTCGCTGCGCGGTGGTCGACCCCGGCGATGCCAAGCCGGTGGAAGCCTGGCTGGCCGCCCATCCCGACTGGCGGTTGAGCGATATCCTGGTGACCCACCACCATCACGACCACGTCGGCGGCGTCGCGGCCCTGAAGGAACTGACCGGCGCGCGGGTTCTCGGCCCGGCCAACGAGAAGATCCCGGCCCGCGACCTGGCGCTGGAAGACGGCGAACGGGTCGAGGTGCTCGGCCTGGTCTTCGAGATCTTCCACGTGCCCGGCCATACCCTCGGCCATATCGCCTACTACCACCCGGCGGAGACGCCGCTGCTGTTCTGCGGCGACACCCTGTTCGCCGCCGGCTGCGGCCGTCTCTTCGAAGGCACCCCGGCGCAGATGCACCATTCCCTGGCGCGACTGGCCGCGCTGCCGGCCAACACCCGGGTCTACTGCACCCACGAGTACACGCTGAGCAACCTGCGCTTCGCGCTGGCGGTGGAGCCCGACAACGCGGCGCTGCGGGAACGCTTCGAGGAAGCGACCCGGTTGCGCGAACGGGATCGCATCACCCTGCCGTCGGAAATCTCGCTGGAATTGTCGACCAATCCATTTCTTCGCGTTTCGGAAAATTCTGTTAAGAAAAAAGCCGACCAGCGGAGCGGCCAGCAAAACCGCACCCCGGAGGAGGTTTTCGCCATCCTGAGGGCCTGGAAGGACCAGTTCTGAAGGTTGGCGAAATCTTGACCACTCTTGAGGTCATTTCTAGAATCGGCTGAATTTTTGCCCGGAACAGCACTCAGCCGATGCCGCCACAGACACGTAAAACCCCCGATCTAGACGCCCTGGCTCGCGCCGTTCGGGTGTCCATCCTGCTCATCGCCGGTGCGCTCGCCGGCTGCCAGGGCAGCGGCCAGATCAAGGGGGAGGCCCAGGCCAAAGCAGCACGTCCCGGCGCCCGAGCCGTCGACGTCCAGTTCAATCCCTCCTGGCTGCATACCCAGCCCGGCCAGAACGCCGCCTACAACGACATCTGGGACCGCATGCGCGACGGTTTCCAGCTCCAGGATGCGATCAGCACCAACCCGCGCATCGAACGCCAGCGCCTCTGGTTCCTCAGCAACCAGTCGTTCCTCGAACAATCGAGCGCGCGCGGCAGCCTCTACATGCACTACGTGGTCGAGCGCCTGGAAGAACGCAACATGCCGCTCGAACTGGCGCTGCTGCCGGTCATCGAAAGCGCCTATAACCCCTTCGCCCTGTCGCGCAGCAACGCCGCCGGCCTCTGGCAGTTCATTCCCGCCACCGGCCAGCATTTCAACCTGCGCCAGACCAATTTCTACGACGGTCGCCGCGACATCACCGCCTCGACCAACGCCGCCCTGACCTATCTCGAGCGCCTGCACGACATGTTCAACGGCGACTGGATGCTCGCCCTGGCGGCCTACAACGCCGGCGAAGGCACTGTCAGCCGTGCCATCGAACGCAACGAGAAACTGGGCCTGCCGACCGACTACTGGAACCTGCCGCTGCCGCAGGAAACCCAGGACTACG
>NZ_SCND01000573.1:0-2254 GCF_005503585.1 Pseudomonas sp. 2VD | reverse complement strand
CTGTACGTGCTGGAGCTGTCGAGCTTCCAGCTGGAAACCTGCGATCGCCTCAACGCCGAGGTGGCGACCGTGCTGAACGTCAGCGAAGACCATATGGATCGCTACGACGGCATGGCTGACTACCACCTGGCCAAGCACCGGATCTTCCGCGGTGCCCGCCAGGTCGTGGTGAATCGCGCCGATGCCCTGACCCGACCGCTGATCGCCGATACCGTGCCGTGCTGGTCGTTCGGCCTGAACAAGCCGGACTTCAAGGCTTTCGGCCTGATCGAGGAAGACGGCCAGAAGTGGCTGGCGTTCCAGTTCGACAAGCTGCTGCCGGTCGGCGAACTGAAGATCCGTGGCGCCCACAACTATTCCAACGCGCTCGCCGCGCTGGCGCTGGGCCATGCGGTCGGCCTGCCGTTCGACGCCATGCTCGGCGCGCTGAAGGCGTTTTCCGGCCTGGCTCATCGCTGCCAGTGGGTACGCGAGCGGCAGGGCGTGAGCTACTACGACGATTCCAAGGCCACCAACGTCGGCGCCGCCCTGGCGGCGATCGAGGGGCTGGGTGCCGACATCGACGGCAAGCTGGTGCTGCTCGCCGGCGGAGACGGCAAGGGCGCCGATTTCCATGACCTGCGCGAGCCGGTCGCGCGCTTCTGCCGGGCGGTGGTACTGCTTGGCCGTGACGCCGGGCTGATTGCCCAGGCACTGGGCAACGCGGTACCGCTGGTGCGCGTCGCAACGCTGGACGAAGCAGTCCGGCAGGCCGCCGAGCTGGCCCGCGAAGGCGATGCGGTGCTGTTGTCGCCGGCCTGCGCGAGCCTGGACATGTTCAAGAACTTCGAAGAACGCGGACGCCTGTTCGCCAAAGCCGTAGAGGAGCTAGCGTGATGCTGTCGGTGTTGCGCCCCTTCCCGTCGCCGCTGTTGAGCCGGCACGGCATCGACCTGGACTTCCCGCTGCTGGCGGGTTGCCTGGCGCTGCTCGGCCTCGGCCTGGTGATGGTGACTTCCGCCTCTTCCGAGGTGGCGGCGGCGCAGTCGGGCAACCCGCTGTACTTCTCCGTCCGTCACCTGATCTACCTGGTGATCGGCCTGATTTCCTGCGGCCTGACTATGATGGTCCCGATGGCCACCTGGCAGCGTTGGGGCTGGAAGCTGTTGCTGGTCGCCTTCGGCCTGCTGGTGCTGGTGATCACCCCCGGTATCGGCCGCGAGGTGAACGGCTCGATGCGCTGGATCGGCTTCGGCCTGTTCAACATCCAGCCTTCGGAGATCGCCAAGGTCTGCGTGGTGATCTTCATGGCCGGCTACCTGATCCGCCGCCAGCAGGAGGTCCGGGAAAGCTGGATGGGCTTCTTCAAGCCCTTCGTGGTGTTGCTGCCGATGGCCGGCCTGCTGCTGCGCGAGCCGGACTTCGGCGCCACCGTGGTAATGATGGGCGCTGCCGCGGCCATGCTGTTCCTCG
This sequence comes from Pseudomonas sp. 2VD, assembly GCF_005503585.1. Lineage (NCBI taxonomy): Bacteria > Pseudomonadati > Pseudomonadota > Gammaproteobacteria > Pseudomonadales > Pseudomonadaceae > Pseudomonas > Pseudomonas sp. 2VD. Next base: position 802 of record NZ_SCND01000573.1, on the reverse strand, counting down.
GCGGGGTGGGGCTGTTCCGCTTCGGCCTGATGGTGCTGCTGGCGGTCGGCGCGGTGGTCCTGCTGATCCAGACCCAGCCCTACCGGATGGCGCGTCTGACCAACTTCACCGACCCCTGGGCCGACCAGTTCGGCGCCGGCTATCAGTTGAGCCAGGCGCTGATCGCCTTCGGCCGCGGCGGCTGGTTGGGCATGGGACTGGGCAATAGCATCCAGAAGCAGTTCTACCTGCCGGAGGCGCACACCGACTTCGTCTTCGCCGTGCTTGCAGAGGAGCTGGGCATCGTCGGCGCCCTGGCGACCGTCGCCCTGTTCGTGTTCGTCAGCCTGCGCGCGCTGTACATCGGCATCTGGGCCGAGCAGGCCAAGCAGTTCTTCTCCGCCTACGTGGCCTACGGCCTGGCCTTCCTCTGGATCGGCCAGTTCCTGATCAACATCGGGGTGAACGTCGGCCTGCTGCCGACCAAGGGCCTGACCCTGCCGTTCCTCAGCTACGGCGGCAGTTCGCTGGTGATCTGCTGTGCCTGTCTGGGGATGTTGCTGCGCATCGAATGGGAACGGCGAACCCACCTGGGTAGCGAGGAATATGAGTTCAACGAAGAGGACTTTGCCGATGAAAGGTAATGTCCTGATCATGGCGGGTGGCACCGGCGGACACGTGTTCCCGGCGCTCGCCTGTGCGCGGGAGTTCCAGGCGCGCGGCTATGCCGTGCACTGGCTGGGGACGCCGCGCGGCATCGAGAATGACCTGGTACCCAAGGCCGGCCTGCCGTTGCACCTGATCTGTCTCTTATACACATTCT
>NZ_SCND01000572.1:0-2334 GCF_005503585.1 Pseudomonas sp. 2VD | reverse complement strand
CACCTGGTCCAGCGGGCCGGCGGCGACGTCGAAGGTGAGCGCCTTGGCGGCGGGCGCGGGCGTCTCCGCACCTGCCTCCGGCGGCACGGCGTAGGCCGCCGCGAGCAGCGCGGCCAGGGCCAGGCTGGAAGGCAGGCGTGTGGATGGAGCATGGTGCGGCATCGTTCGGTTCCCCCCGAAAACATGGTTTCCAGGGGATGAGCGATGAGCGCGGGAGATTTGCAGGGCCAGCTTGGAACGCTTTGTTCTGAGCTTATAAACGCAGGCGAATAGGCGTATCGGCGGATAACGCCTCCGGCGTCATTCGCCCCACCCGACAATCTTCCCCAGCTCCGCTGCCGGCCTTGCCCCGCGTAGGGCGAATAGCCGCTTGCGGCTATCCGCCGGTTCAGGCACGGCGTATCGGCGGATAACGCCTCCGGCGTTATTCGCCCTACCCGACAATCTTCCCCAGCTCCGCTACCGGCCTTGCCCCGCGTAGGGCGAATAGCCGCTTGCGGCTATCCGCCGGTCCGAACACGGCGTTATCCGCCCTGCCGCCCTCGGGTCAGTACGTCAGCGCCCCGCACCAGTGCGCGCTCTTCAGTTCCTCGTAGAGCGCGCCGATCTTCAGCGAGCACTGCCGCGACGGCGGGTAGATCAGCGACACCGGGCACAGCGGCGGTTCGAAGGGCTGGAGGATGCGTACCAGTCGACGCCGGCGGATCGCCTCCTCGGCCATGAAGCCCATCACCTGGACGATGCCCTGGCCGACCAGCGCCGCGTCGACCAGCGCGTCGGCCACGTCCAGCACCAGGTCGCCGCGCACCGCCAGGCTCAGCGGCTGGCCGTCGCGCTGGAACTGCCATTCCAGCAGCTTGCCGGTGTGCAGGTCGCGCACCGTCGGGCAGTTGTGCCCGGCGAGTTGCTCCAGGCGCTCCGGCGTGCCGTGACTGCGCAGGTATTCCGGCGACGCCACCGTGACCCAACGCAACGCCGCCAGCGGCCGGGCGATCAGGCGCACGTCGCCGACCCGGCCGAGACGCACGGCGGCGTCGAAGCCTTCCTCGGTGAGGTCGACCAGGCGATCGGTCATCGCCGCCTCGATCTGCAACTGAGGGTAGCGCCGGGTCAGTTCGCGCAGCGCCGGCATGATCACGATCCGCCCGAGCGCCTGCGGGGTGGTGATCTTCAGCGGACCGCTCGGCGCGCACTGGCGGTCCACCAGCAACTTCTCGACTTCCTCCAGCTCCGCCAGCAAGGGTGCGCAGCGCTCGTAGAACAGCTGGCCGTCCGGGGTCAGGCTGACGCTGCGGGTGGTGCGGTGCAGCAGACGCACGCCGAGTTCGGCTTCCAGCCGGCCGATGGCGCGCGACAGGCCGGACTGGGTCAGACCGAGGGAAACGGCGGCCTGGGTGAAGCTACGGGTCTCGGCCACGCGGGCGAGCAACTTGACGGCATTCAGGTCCATGGCGATCTCATCGATGATTATTTTCATCAGTGAAAGGACGGAGAGGCTATTTATCACGATTCCAGCATGAGAAACACTGGCCGCGCCCAACCCAGACCAGGAGTCCCGCCGTGACGGACCGTGCCGCCCCTTCCAACTGGATGCTCGCCCTGCTCGCCTGCGCGCAACTGATCATCGCCCTCGACGCCACCATCGTGTTCGTCGCCCTGCCGGAAATCAGTCGGGCGCTGGATTTTTCGGCGCAACGCCTGCAATGGGTGGTGAGCGCCTATACGGTGGCCTTCGGCGGCTTCCTCCTGCTCGGCGGGCGCGCCACCGACCTGCTCGGCCGGCGCCGCATGTACGTCCTCGGGCAAAGCCTGTACGCCCTCGCCTCCCTCGCGGGCGGCCTGGCCCAGAGCGAGTTGCCGTTGATCCTCGCCCGCGCCGTGCAGGGCCTGGGTGGCGCGCTGCTGTTCCCGGCGACCCTGGCGCTGATCGGCAATCACTTCGCCGAGGGCCCGGCGCGCAATCGTGCCCTGGCGATCTGGAGCATCGCCTCGGCGTTCGGCCTGGCCCTCGGTTCGGCGCTCGGCGGCGCGCTCACCGAGCTGTTCGGCTGGGCCTCGATCTTCCTGGTCAACGTGCCGCTGGCCGGCGCCGCGGCGCTGCTCGCCCTGCGCCTGATCCCGGCCGACGCCCGGCGCCAGCGCGGTCGGCGCTTCGACCTGGCCGAGCGCGCCGCCGATCTGCTGGGTCATCGAGGCCATCCCCGAGGCGACGCCCTGTTCGGCGGGATCGACGCCGCTGGCGGCGCTGACCCACATGGCGGTCCAGGTCATGCCCTGGCCGACGCTGAGGATCACGATGGCCGGCAGCAGCGCCAGGAAGCCGCGCCCCAGCGG
>NZ_SCND01000571.1:0-2338 GCF_005503585.1 Pseudomonas sp. 2VD | reverse complement strand
ACGTACTGGTGGAGACCGGCATCGGCGCGTTCTTCCCGCCCGCCCTGCGCCAGCGCTACGGCGTCCAGGAAGAGCGCCACGTACTGCTCGACAGCCTCGCCGCGGTCGGCCTGGACGACGCCGACATCGACGTGGTGCTGCTCACCCACCTGCACTTCGACCACGCCGGCGGCCTGCTCGCCGCCTGGGAAGAAGGCCAGCCGGCGCGCCTGCTGTTCCCCAACGCGCATTTCGTCAGCGGCCGCCGCCACTGGCAGCGCGCGCGCCAGCCGCACCCGCGCGACCGCGCCTCGTTCGTGCCGGAACTGCTCGACCTGCTGCAGGCCAGCGGACGCCTGGAACTGCTCGACGACGGCGAGCGCTCGGCGCACCTGGGCGAAGGCTGGCGTTTCCATTTCAGTGAAGGCCATACCCCGGGCCAGATGCTCCCGGAGATCGCCATGCCCGACGGCCCGGTGGTATTCAGCGGCGACCTGATCCCCGGCGCACCCTGGGTACACCTGCCGCTGACCATGGGCTACGACCGCTTCCCGGAAGGCCTGATCGAGGAAAAGGAACGCCTGCTGGACAGCCTCATCGCCCGCAACGGCCGGCTGGTCTTCACCCATGATCCGTGCGTCGCCATGGGCCGGGTGCGACGCGACGAACAGGAGCGCTACAGCCTCTACGACACCCTCGAGCGGGTCGAGAACCTCGAGGCCTGAGCGAAAGGCGCGGCCCGCCCCGGCGGCGGGCCGCGGGAATCAGGAACGCGCCTTGCGCGCGCCCTTGCAGCGCTCGATACCGAGCCGGCAGATCCGCTCGCAGAGTTCGGCGAACCCGATCCCGGCCGCCGCCGCGGCCTGCGGCAGCAGGCTGGTGGCGGTCATGCCCGGCAGGGTATTGACCTCCAGGCACCAGAGCCGGCCCTGTTCGTCGAGGCGGAAGTCGGTGCGGCTGTAGCCGCTCAGCTTCAGCGCCCGGTGTACCTTCAGCGCCAGACGCTGGGCCTCGGCGGCGATCGCCGGCGGCAGGTCGGCGGGAAACACCTCGCGCACCGCGCCGGCCTGGTACTTGTGCTCGTAGTCGAAGACCTCCTGGCCGCCGAGGAGAATCTCGCCCACCGGCAGCGCCTGGTCGTCGAGCACCCCGACGGTGACCTCGCGGCCGGCGACGAAGCGCTCCAGCATCACCTCGTCGCCATAGCGCCCGGCCAGCTCGATAGCCGGCTGCAATTCGGCCTGGGAATGCACGATGGACAGCCCCACGGTGGAGCCCTGGCTGTTCGGCTTGACCACCAGGGGGAAGCCCAGTTGCTCGCGCACCGCCTCTTCCGAGGCCGGCGCCATCAGCCAACTGGCGGTCTCCACCCCGGCGGCGAGGAACAGGCGCTTGGCCACGTCCTTGTCCATCGCCATGGCGCTGGCCAGGTGGCCGCTGCCGGTATAGGCGAAACCACCGGCATCCAGCAGCGCCTGCAGGGTGCCGTCCTCGCCGGTGCCGCCGTGCAGGGCGAGGAAGAACACGTCGACCCCAGCCAGTTCGCCGGCGCTCAGCAGGCTCTGCTTGCCGCTGCGGATGATCGCCAGCGAGTCGGAGTCCGGCGGGACCTCCTTGACCTTGCTCGCCAGCAGGCGGCGCTCTTCCTCCGCGCCGAGCAGGCCGCTGGCGGTATCCACCGCCAGCACCTGGTGGCCGGCGCTGCGCAACGCCTGGATCACCTGCGCGCCGCTGGCGATGGAGACGTCCCGTTCCTCACTGCTGCCGCCGAAGAGAACGGCGACCTTCAACTTGTCCTGTCCCATGTTCCACCTGTCGTTCCAGTGCTGGAGGCAGAAAAGCACAACACAGGGGTAACTGAACAGAGACAGTCATCGTCGCGCGCAGCGAACGGCCTCCCTCAGCCGCGCAGTTCCTCGACCAGCGTGCGCAGCAGTTCGGCGGCCGGCAGCTCCCGCGCCAGCGCCGCGCCCTGGCCGGCCCACTGGGCGGCGAAATCATGGTTGCCACGAGCCAGAGCGGCGGTCTGCAACGCTTTGGTCGCGTCGTAGACGAACGGATAGTCCGGCAAGGGCGGCACTCCAGGCGCGGCGGCATCGAAGAACATCCGGTTGGGCAGGCCGCGGGCGCTGCGCCCGGACATGGTCACGGTCAGCGCGGTGCGCGCCGCGCGCGGCCCCTTCAGCGCCTCGCGGTAGGCGGCGTTGGCCGAAGACTCCGGACAGAGGACGAAGGCGGTGCCCATCTGCACGGCGCTCGCGCCCAGCTCCAGGGCGGCGCGGATGCCCCGTCCGTCCATGATCCCGCCGGCAGCCACCACCGGTAGCGAACCGCGCGCCGCCAGCAGGCGGACCAGCGC
>NZ_SCND01000570.1:0-2344 GCF_005503585.1 Pseudomonas sp. 2VD | reverse complement strand
AGCGCAAACCCACCCAAGACCGCCACAGCACTCGGCAGCGCGGTCGCATCACGCAAGTGATGGAGTGCATCCTACCCACCCACGCGGGGACCTCATCCCCGCGGGAGAGGCCTGCGTATTCGGAGACCTCTCATGACCTCTCTCAACAACCACTCCAGCGCAGGCCACACTGCTGCGTACCTCAAACTCCCGATCGTTCTCACCAACGCGGCCTGGCTGCGCCTGGTCTATCTCGCAAACCCTGCCAGGGTCGACGAGATGGGCACCCGGCTGGCCAGTGTCGTTCAAACCGCCTGGCAGGAGCTTTCGCTCCAGCCGACCGCGAAGCACATCCAATTCCACCTGTACCACAAAGAGGAAGAGGGGCAGGACCGCGCGCTCGCGCTGCTGGTCCTCTCGATAGTCGAGCCGTCCGATGAGCCTTCCTACCTGCGCATCGAGCTGCAGGAAGAAAGCCTCCCGGGCAACCCGGATACCGAGTAGCTCTCCCCTCACCACGATCCCGCTACGGCGGGATCATCCTTTTCGCAGGTCACGCCATGATCAACATACCCGGCCAGTTGGCCATTCGAACCATCAACGGTCGCAATGGCGAGTTCAACGTGGGAAAGCTCTCGACCTCGATCGGGGAGTTCGTCATCAAGGACGCTCTCCTGGACCAGCACATCGAAGGCAAGTACCGCGGTGATTTCGCCATCACCGAGATCCGTCCCTCGTACTACACCACCGGCGGCCGGCTGGTCGTCGAGATCCGCGCCAAGCTGGACAGCATGACGCTGGACGACGTGGACAACCTCAGCGACGAGGAGGCAGAGCGCCTCTCTGGCAATGAGGTCGATCCGCTCGACGAAGTGCCCGCGATCCAGCAACCCACTGTCGCACCGGCGGCACCGCCGAAGTCGCCCCAGAAACCGAAGCCTCTGCGCCCCGTCGCAACCGGGGACGACGCGCCTTTCGGTATGGACCCTCCGGCTCCTGCAGAGCAGGCCGCCTCTCTGGACACAGACGCGGATGCAGAACTGTTCGGGACGGTCTGGCCGCTAGGCGAAATCGTCAAGCTGGACACCACGGTCGACCGCAAGCGACTACGCCAACAGTGCGTGCGACTCGGCGCGCTGGGCTATGAGCTCGACTTCAAACAACAGGTGTGGACCCGCAAGGAGGCCGCATGAAATCGATCTACAACACCCCAGGCTTCAGCGAGGAGTTGTTACTGGTTTGCGCCTCGCTGCGCGAGGTCGGACTGGACAATCTGGCTGACCAGTTCCGCGCGGCAGTGTTCGACCGATCCGTCGTCGACCAGGCCATCATCGCACTGCGTGAGCGGGTGAAGACCCCTTCGCCGGAGCATGCGGCCGACAACGAGCCCTGGTTGTACTGCGACTGGCAGGCCAGGCAAACAGCTTACCGGCTCCTCCAGCGCCTTGAGCGCGCAACACGCTGAAGCAACACCCTACCCACCCCTGCCGGGTTCTCCCGTCAGGGAGACCTGGCCAACCACAGGAGCACACCTATGGGATGGCTTTTCTCACATCAGACGAAGGAAGACCTGCTGCGTGAGCTGCTGGCCCCAACCAGTACCTTCGCAGGCAGCACCGAGGTGCTGGCACACGCAGTCTCCGGCAATGAACTTTGGACTGTCGTAAAACGAACCTTTCACCTTGCCGGATTCTATTTCGGCAAGCCGGCCGGTCACTCGATCACCATGATCGAGTTGCACTTGCTGGACTGCTCGGCCGGGCAATGGGGCTACAAGACCATTCCGGAGAAAGCAGGCCCGTTCTACTACGGCTGTCCGCTGGAGTTCCTGGACCTGGCTCACGATGAGACCAACCAGGAGTGGCGAGACCGTCTGACGCAAGAACACCAAGCCTGACCGCACCAACCACTTCCCTTGAGGGGCTCCCTCAAGGGCGCTCCTCGTCTACCACCAGGAGCACACCATGAACCCACTGTTCACCAACCTCACCCAGGAAACCCTCGCCTACCTCGAGGACCAACTGTCCAACAACGACGTCGCCGGCGACGACGAGCTCATCGACCTGTTCATCGAGGAGCTGTCGCTGACCTTGGAGCAGGCGGAAGCGGCTGTCGCGCTACGCGATCAGTACCTCTGCCAGGTCTTCCTGAACGGCCAAGGGCCGCTGCACCAAGACGATGGGCTGAGCTTCGATCCTCACACCAAGAGCGTTCGGTAACCACCACGCTCCCCTGCACCAGTTGGACTACACCCCCGAGGGGCTTCACCGCCCCTCGAGGGCGGCGTGGCTCCTCCTTCCAGGAGGTTCCTATGCCCAGTCCCACCCCGCTCTACCAGATCGAAGAGTGCCCAGACCTGTACGTC
>NZ_SCND01000569.1:0-2344 GCF_005503585.1 Pseudomonas sp. 2VD | reverse complement strand
TATTGGCGGCCTGTGCCGAGGCGGCCCAGGGCGAGGTGGTCAGCGCGGTCAATTTCAACGCGCCGGGGCAGGTAGTGATCGCCGGTGCCGCGGCTGCCGTGGAGCGTGCCATCGAGGCGTGCAAGGCGCGCGGCGCCAAGCGCGCGGTGGCGCTGCCGGTCAGCGTGCCGTCGCATTGCGAACTGATGCGTCCGGCCGCCGAGCAGTTCGCCGCCTCGGTCGAAAGCTTGCAGTGGCAGGCGCCGAAGATTGCGCTGGTGCAGAACGTCAGCGCCGCCGTGCCGGCTGATCTCGATACGCTGCGCCGCGACCTGCTGGCACAGCTGTACAGCCCGGTTCGCTGGGTGGAGAGCATCCAGCTGCTGGCGGAAAAGGGCGTCACCGAGCTGGTCGAGTGCGGGCCGGGCAAGGTCCTGGCAGGCCTCAACAGGCGCTGTGCGAAGGGCATCAATACCCATGGCCTGGATGGTGTCGAGGCGTTCGCCGCCACGCGCGCCGCCCTGGCCTGAGAGAGAGAAAGGAGAGAATCCCATGAGTCTGCAAGGTAAGGTCGCATTGGTAACCGGCGCCAGCCGTGGCATCGGCCAGGCGATTGCGCTGGAACTGGGGCGCCTGGGTGCCGTGGTCATCGGCACCGCGACCAGCGCGTCCGGCGCCGAGAAGATCGCCGAAACCCTCAAGGCCAATGGCGTCGAGGGTGCGGGCCTGGTCCTGGACGTTTCCAGCGACGAATCCGTAGCCGCGACCCTGGAGCACATCCAGCAGCATCTCGGCCAACCGCTGATCGTGGTCAATAACGCCGGCATCACCCGCGATAATCTGCTGGTGCGCATGAAAGACGACGAGTGGTTCGATGTGGTCAACACCAACCTGAACAGTCTCTACCGTCTGTCGAAAGCCGTTCTGCGCGGTATGACCAAGGCCCGCTGGGGGCGCATCATCAACATCGGTTCCGTGGTCGGCGCCATGGGCAATGCCGGGCAAACCAACTATGCCGCGGCGAAGGCCGGCCTGGAGGGCTTCACCCGTGCGCTGGCCCGGGAAGTCGGTTCGCGTGCCATTACCGTGAATGCGGTGGCGCCGGGCTTCATCGACACCGACATGACCCGCGAGCTGCCGGAAGCCCAGCGCGAAGCGCTGCTGGGCCAGATTCCGCTGGGTCGCCTGGGGCAGGCGGAAGAGATCGCCAAGGTGGTCGGCTTCCTCGCTTCGGACGGCGCAGCCTATGTGACCGGGGCCACCGTGCCGGTCAATGGTGGGATGTACATGAGCTGAATGTGACGTTACCTTTCTCGGGTCTGTCATAAGCGCTGTCTAGAATTCGTTGCGGAATTGCAGCCGGGTTATTAGATAGAATTATCGAAGTGGCCGTGGGAAGGTGAGGCGTTCAGCTTGAAAAGCAGAAAACCCTTTCTATACACTTACCCGCAGCCCAGCTGCTCGGATTTTCCATAGGAGTGAAAACAAGGTATGAGCACCATCGAAGAACGCGTTAAGAAGATCGTCGCTGAACAACTCGGCGTGAAGGAAGAAGAAGTCACCAACAGCGCTTCCTTCGTCGAAGACCTGGGCGCCGACTCCCTTGACACCGTCGAGCTGGTGATGGCTCTGGAAGAGGAATTCGAGACCGAAATCCCTGACGAGAAAGCTGAAAAGATCACCACCGTTCAGGAAGCCATCGACTACATCGTTGCTCACCAGCAATAAGTAGTCGTCGGATTTTCCGACGTGGAAAAGCCGCACAGCCTGTAAGGGCGTGCGGCTTTTCTTTAGCGCCTTACCTACTCTGGTAGTCTGTCGGCGCAACCCCGTGAAATGAGAAAGAGGAAGTCGTAGTGTCGCGTAGACGCGTCGTCATTACTGGCATGGGCATGCTGTCGCCGCTGGGCCTGGATGTCCCGAGCAGTTGGGAAGGTATTCTCGCCGGTCGCAGCGGGATCGCCCCGATCGAGCATATGGACCTGTCCGCCTATTCCACCCGCTTCGGTGGTTCGGTCAAGGGTTTCAATGTCGAGGAATACCTGTCCGCCAAGGAAGCCCGCAAGCTCGACCTGTTCATCCAGTACGGTCTCGCCGCCAGCTTCCAGGCCGTTCGCGATTCCGGCCTGGAGGTCACCGACGCCAATCGTGAGCGTATCGGCGTATCCATGGGTTCCGGTATCGGCGGCCTGACCAATATCGAGAACAACTGCCGATCCCTGTTCGAGCAGGGGCCGCGGCGCATCTCGCCGTTCTTCGTGCCCGGTTCGATCATCAATATGGTTTCCGGCTTCCTGTCGATCCACCTGGGTCTGCAGGGGCCCAACTACGCCCTCACCACCGCCTGCACCACCGGTACCCACAG
>NZ_SCND01000056.1:0-23387 GCF_005503585.1 Pseudomonas sp. 2VD | reverse complement strand
GCCACCTCCTCCACCGCCGCCACTGGAGCCGTTGTCGCCGCCACCGGGCTTGGTGCCGCCGTCGCTTCCACCGTCGCCGCCGGGCGGGTTGCTGCCACCATCGCCCCCGGTGCCGCCGTCACCACCCGGCGGCGGACCGTCGCCCGGACCCACGTCGCAGCCGAAGGCACAGGAGCCATTGGAGGTGAACCAGTTGCCGGTGAACGAGCCGATGACCTTGCAGTAGGTCGCGCCGGCCTGACCTTCAGCGGGACCGATACAACCGTCAATCGCACTGACCGCAATCTCACAGCCGAGGTAGTTGATGAAGCGGGAAATCGGCGCTTGATGGGATTTTTCGTAGAGCGAGCCGGCCAGAATCTTGCACTTGTTTTCCTTACACTCGCCGGTCTCTTTGTTGTATTCGGTGTCGGCTGGACAGCTATCGCCATAGCGTGCGGCAGGACCATACCCGGCAGCAGTCTTGCCGGTTTCGTTGTTCGTGAACTCGCACCAAAACGAGGTCTGGTCACGGGCTTTCATAGACCCGGTGAAGGTGAACTCCCCAGGGCGTCCCGTGGCTTTGGCCCACGCCGCGCAAGCTGCCGAGGGCGAAGAAAAGCGTTCAGGCAGTGACTGAATTTTCCAGTAGTAATCCTCAGCCCTCGCCACCGTGGCAAAGAGAAGCATCAGAATCAGGCTCGCAAACTTCATCGTAAGACCCCACACAAAAAAGCCCCCTGCCGGAAACTCCGGAGGGGGCTTCCGTTTCGGTCGCCACTACTGGTATTGCCCGACCTTGAGCCCTGAAATCAGGGAATAGGCCATGAACGCACCCAGCATGAGAGACCAGATCACGTCAGGCCTTGCGCATCGCGCCGATGACCAGAGCGAGGCCGACCAGCACCGCCACGGCGGCGATCACCAGCTTGGCCACGGACGAGCCGTCGGTGCCGGCTTGGGTCAGCACTTCCTTGGTGGTTTCGTCGATCAGCGAGTCAGCGAAGGAGACGTTGGCCACGGCCAGGCCGACGGTGGCGATGGAAGCGTTGCGGAACAGGGTTTTCATTTTTTCCATGATTGGAACCTCATTAATTGCGCGCTTTGCGCATGGCAGAAATGATCAAGCCAGCCCCCAAACCAACGGCGAACAGCCCGATGGTCCCGGCGAAGCCGAGGCGGAAGGCCGACGGGTCGAAACCACCCATCAGCAGAGTCAAATAGCCCTCTGCCTCAGGCGGCAGCAGGTAGGTCTGTATCCACTCAAGGTGCGTACAGCCGACCGTGCCGTCCGCGTTCTGGACCCAGGTCTTGCACACTTGAACCGATACAGAGCCTTCCATTCGTGCAGTCCTCAAACAGCCAGGGAGGCCGCTAGGCCGTCGATCCAGCCCCAGGCGTAGCCGGTGGCCAGACCTACCGCGAACAGCGAGAGATAGCGGAGCATCGCGGCCTCCTACGGCTTACGCCTTGGCGTCCGGGGACTTGTCTTGTTTGTCCTGGCCCTGCGGCTGCTGGGCCGGGCGCGGGGCTTGGGCCTGCGCTTGCGGGCGGGCCGGGGCTTGGGCGGTCGGCGCCATCGGCTTGCCGCCCACGGCCAGCAGATCCACAAGCACCTGGGTATTGGTGATCCGACCGAAACGGTCTTGGGTCGGGCGGACCACGCTGGCGAACTTGCAGAGCACCGGCTGGCCTTCGAAGACGATGGCGTCTAGCAGGGTCGGCTCGATGTTGTATTCGCTGATCTCGAAGCCCTTGGCGTTGCCACGGGCACCTTCCGGGATCGGGGCGATGGACTGGACCGAGGCGTAGATTTCCCCGGTCTTGGTCGAGGTGTAAGTGTCGGTCTTGGTGACCCACAGTTCGACGACGCCGCCTTGGGTTGCAAACATGTTCATCGGTGTTTCTCCTTCAATTCGCCTTTTTCGGCGTGAGTTGTCCCGCTGCTGCAAATTCGGCTGTTTCGCCTTCATTCAGCGGTGTTGGGTGAAAGTGATTTGTCGGGCGATCCCTTCGGGCCGGGCTCTATTCGCTAGCGAACCAAGCCAACCACGGGTGTTCGTCTCGGCCCATTCGGGTAGCGACCCCTATCGCAACGTCGTCTCCAACGGCCAAGGGGAACGCTCCCCCTTGGAACCCGCAGAGCAACACCAAGGGCTCTGCCCTTGTCATCCCGCTCTTGCCGCCGAGGGCTCGGGAGCGCGGGGCGGAGAAGCTGCCCCACACTCCCCAGCGGAGGCTGTTTCAGGGGGGAGGCGTTCAAGGGTGCGCTGCGCCCGTGCTTCCGTTCGCCGGAACGGTGAAGCTGTTCCGACGAGCCGGGAGCGCGGCCCTTGACCGGATCGGCCACGGTGCGGGCGGCCCGGATCAGGCAGAGCAGGAGCAGCGCTTTCAGGGTGTTAGCGAGCATGGGTCAGCCCTCCAGTTGGAATGCTTCGCGCACGGGCACAAAGGGCGTGGGCTTCCCGCTGTCGTACACAACGTGCCAGTACTTCGGCGGACGCCGGGACGGGTCGTGTTTCGCGCAGAAGGAACGGGGACGGCAGAGCCAACGGCCATCTTCCAGATAGGGCAGCCCAGGGGGCCGGCAGTCCGGACACGGCGACGGGCTGTGCAATGGGATGACCTGCCTTGCGGACCAGCACACAGAGCAGGCGCAGTCCGGGGCGTGGGTTTGGCGCAAGTAATTCGGAGACGACATGGTCAGCTTCCTCCTTATCTTGGCGAGCACGACCCCAGGCGAGAGCCTCAACCCGCAGGTCGGTCAGATAGGATTCTTCCGGCTGGGAGAGGTAGCCGGAGTCCATGAGGCCATCGATCAGCATCAGGGCGCGGTCGAAGGGTTCGCTGGGATGCTCTGCCGCGTGCAGCAGATAGCCCTCAAGGAAGCCCAACAAGGCGTTAATCGGGTTGCTCGACAGAACGCGCGCTACCTCATCAGCGCCTTCAAAGCTCTGCTCAACACGGAAGACCAGTTCGGCATTCAGGGAACGCATAGAGGCCCTGGCAGCCTGTTCAACCCGAGCGCGAAGGGCTGGAGGCATACGGAGCTTGAATTGCGGATCGGTGCGGCTCATGCCGACCACTCCTGTTCCAACAGCCAGTTGCGAAGCAGCGCGCTATTCACCATGCGCAGCTTTCCGAGCTTCACGGACGGCAGCACGCCCCGGTAAACCCAGGCGCGGGCAGTGCCATAGCTAATGCCGTTGCGTTCCGCCCACCGTTCGATGGACTCCACATCCTGTTGCGGCCCTATCAGGGCGCCGGGGTTAAGCTCTTCCAGTTCCATGCTCATTCCGTCACTATTCGTGGCATTAGCCATACGCAGCTAGAGAAATAATTGCTCTGGAGAAATTATTTCCCCAAAGCCACGTCAGGGCAACTATTTCCCCGGAATAAATTTCTATATGAGCACGTCAGCCGATAGAGCAAGACTATTAATCAAGAAAATCGGACCCAAAAAGGTCAGCCTTCACGGGGGCGATTACGAGAGATGGAAAAGCGTCAGCAAAGGCGCCATTCGCGTGAGCACGGAAGAAATCGACGTCTTAGTAAAAATTTTCCCTAATTACGCGTTATGGATTGCAAGCGGTTCCATCGCCCCAGAAGTCGGCCAAACTAGCCCCGACTATGACGAAGCCAATCGAAACTTGTCCAATCAAAACGCGGGATAGCGGTCACTAGAAAAGTAGCACTACGATGGTACGCCCTACGGACAGAAGGCAAGAAATGAAAGCAGACAGGGACGATGCGCCAGAACACTTGAGGAGAAGGCGAGGCCAGAGCTTTGGTAAATGGACGCTTGCAATTGCTCTAGGACTAGGACTTTCAGGGTTGGCTTTATACATGGCAGGAAACAAACTCTCTTTCCTTCAAAAACCACAACCCAGCCAACCCTCTAACCTTGAGAAACCTGCTCACACCCCTAACGATCACACTCCCCAAGACCAGCCCCAAAAGACATCAGAAGAACTTTTCTGGGAAAGCGTTAATGCACGCAATCATCAACAGAGCCAACCTAAGCAAACTGTTTATAACGATAGTAATTACAGGCCGCAAAAGCCGACTAACATCTACACACCGCCAGCCCCCCATCGAGTAGTGTCCACGCCCCAGCAACCACAGCAACGCCAGACCAATCGAGCAAGCCGAGAACGAACCTCTAAGTGGATCAAAAGCTGGAATGGCGGTACAAACTACCTAGCAGAATGGCTATCCGTAAACAATCACATAGATGGCTCCAGTGTCTGCGCCAATCACCGACGCGGCTCAATCGACTACCGCGAGTGTCGTAAGGCTGCCAAGCAGCACTTCCATGAACAGTGCAGAATCTGGCGTGCGCGTTATGACAATGACCGCAAGACAGGAAGTGATCAAATGAAGACGCGTTATTGCACAGCTGCGAGCAGCTTCAGTCCGATGGGATAGCCGGAGCAAAGCTGCAAGACCAAGACTCAGAAACTACCGAAATCAAAGTGGAACGCTCTACCTATCTCTTCTTTTCAGGCAGGCACCGACAGCAATAATGGAGACACTCCGACCATCAGTTTCCCATCCACAACAAAATTTCGGAGCTGCGAAAGTCTACGGTAATAAGCAAAAATTATCCTCAATTTGAGAAGCGGATTATCCTCGATCAAGTGCAGCGGGTGAGAAGAGTAATCCCATTCCATTATCGAAAAGAAATCAATCACAAACGTATCTAACGTCGCCCGAGTTTCAGAAGTTAAATTTTGCGATATACGATTGCTTTCAGATTCAAAACCAGATATTCCAGACTCTCTAAAATACTCATACGCTCGAGAATAAAGCTCCTCGAGAAGAACTTGCCTCCCTGGAAGAAATGTAACTTCTATAGAACTTTGAATTTGAGCAGCCAAATCCGGAAGCAAATCAAGTTTAATATGCCCTGGAGAGTTAAAGCTCAGCTGGGAAATACGAGCCCGATGAATTGAAGGTATCACACTACCCAAACCACTAAATATATTAACCGCACTAAAACCACCAGACCACTGAGAGGAATAGTGCTGCAACCTATCACGAACAGCAGTTCTAAAAGAGTAGGAGAGACCATAATGAAATGAATATAGCTGCTGAAAGAGCCTCTGAATCTTAGAAAGCTCCTCTACATACAATTCGTCACCATTTAAACCAAGATAGTAATCCGCAGTCAGCTCACTTTTTAAAGACAACGCAGATTCGGTCGCAATTTCCGGGGTAAGTAGCGAGTCCTCTTCTGGCAAATAATCTTCAGGCATATCTTCATAGCAAGTCAAGGTTATGCCTGTTTTCTTTAGGCTCTGCCCCACATCAAATGCTATTAAATACTTTGACCTTCGAAACAACTCTAGAAGACTATAAGCTTCATCCAAATAACCTCGCAAAGACTCTCGAGAGATTGGGACAATGCACCACCGATGCCTTGTCGCTGTGCAATCGAGCCAGACATAAAGAACATCTTCACCACGTTCGCTTCGGTAGAGGCTAACTAAAGGACCATCATAATAAACAAGATCAGCGTTCCAAGTATGTTTAGAAACTATCTTTGCAGAAATATGCTCGCCAGGGATACGAATAAAGCTCATCACAGTCTCTCCGACACAGCCATCATGGATGTAACATTTGTGGTTGCGTATGAGAAGAAGTCAAAATGCCCATTATGCTGCGCTGTAGTGCATAGACCATGATCTGAAGTGATCGCCACAGATGCGACATGATCACCTAGCAGTTTTTTCGCCTTAGGATGGTGTTTCAGAATTGCTTGAAATGCAGCAACACTCTGCGCTTTTGACGCATGCATAGACAATGCCCAACAAGAGCATTTTTGCGTGTCATTCTGGCTATGAAGACGCCTAGGATTACGAATTGCGACCGGCTCGGCAGAAAGCGAGGTAATAGGTGAAAAAACCCAGCGCCATGCTAGGCGGTCATCGGCAATTGCGTCAACTGGCGGGCATTGAACCCCCGAATTATTTAGAGCGGATATTTCTGCTTGGTAGGCTAGCATCCATGCATCCTTATTGTCAGTTGCATAACAAAATAGTAGCAAAATGCCTCGCCACGTCCATCCCGTCCAGCCGAATGGCCACTCGCTCCAGCACTCCTAAACACATCTGATGTCGAAAAAGTGTCGAAATCAACAAAACGAAAAGGCACGATTTCCGACAGTAGAGCTGTGAGAGTGCAGGCCATAGGACGCATTGGAGCGCTCTGAAATGCTGCTTTATAGGGTTCGATTCCCTTCGCCCGCTCCAGATCCCAATGCAAAGGCCCCTGACACCAACCAGTGCCAGGGGCTTTCTGTTTTCAGGCTTTACCGCGTAAAGCCCGGGAAAGATCGGAAGCGCCCCATGGATTTCGGCGGAGGCGCAGCCGGAAGGTTCCTCTTCCTTACATCATCAGCGAGTAGGCCCGCTCCAACTGGTCCAGATCGATATCCAGAGGCAGCGGCAGGGGCGCTTCGCCGATGTGCCGCTCGCTGGCGAACTTTCCCTCGGCCAACACACGTGCCGGGTCGTTGAGGGCGAGGAAGTCACCCCCGTCGTATTCCCAGAAGTTCAGCGGTGAGCGGCCGGAATAGGTTTCGTTCCAGCATGCGACGTACGAACGTTCGCCCAGGACTTTCGGACGGCAGGAAACGTAGGGTTCCAGATAGACCTCATGGGTGAGGTACAGGAAGGTGAGGTCATCCACGCGATAGGCCGGCGCTTCGCTGACCTCCTGAGGCTCCTCGTCCAGTTGCGCTTCGGGGTTCGCTCCCGGATCGACCGCTGCGACAGCGGAAAACCCATCCGCCCCCCGGGGTTCTTCCATGGCCATGCCTCCGCCGATGAACAGGGAAGCAACCACGACCAATAACTTCAACATGACGCGCCCTCGCCTGAAAATCGCGGAGATTACGCCGCCAACTTTTCAGGTATGCGATCGGGGTGGCCCGCAACCTTCCGCCCCGCCGCCCGATATCGGGCAATTCCTACACGACGGAAGACGCATCCACCTGGGCCCGCACCCGGCTCGTCTTCTCGCTCAGCGCTCTTTCACGGTGTTCCGCAGCGAATTAGTAATTATCTGTAGGAATAACTCCTCAACAGCCTCGTATCACTTCCGCTCGAGCCGAATCTCGACCAGCTTGCCATCGATGAAGCGCAAGTGTCGGTAGACGCCTCCACTGGGGCCATACACCCAGAATTCGGTGCGTGCGGCATTCAACTTGGGCACGCCGTTGTTGCGCAGGGCAGGCTCGTTGACGATCCTGCTCAGCGGTTGCCCGCACCTTTCCAGGACTTGCTCGACGCTGTCGCCCTCGTCCACCAGATGCGTGCCGCATCTCATCGAGGCGAGGGCAGGAATTGCCAACGAAGACATGAACAGCGTCAGCGCCGTGCGAAACATGGATACCTCCCGCTTCCCCCGATAATGAAAGCGCGGACCGCCGCGGGGCGAGGCGAACTCCCTCACAAAGGCGCAAGCGTCGCACAGCGGCATGGCGACGCAGGCAGTTCCTTGCCGTCGCTTCGCCAGCTTCGTTAGACTGCCGCATCGCAGCACGCTTTCGTGGCTGCGCCCTCCCCGATCCGAGGCTTGCATGTTGGAGATAGTAGTCATCCGATAACCGCCACTTCGTCATCCCGCACGAGGTGTCGCCGGTTATCTGCCTTCGCCATGGCTCGCACGCGCCTTTTCGCGCAGTGCGGCCGCGTTGTCACACCGATGATTACAGGTTCTACCGACATGAACGTTTCCAAGCCGGAACAACGGACGCTTCACGCCTTGGCCCAGGGCGGCCATATCGCCTTCCTTCGCGACGCTTCGGGCAAGATCACCCGCGTCGAGTGCTACAACCGCGACGGCCACCTGCTGCTCGACTGCACCCTGGCGGTGTTCTCCAGGCTGAAGAACAAGGGCCTGGTCCACTCCCGCCAGGGCAGGCCCTACCGGATATCCATGGCCGGGCTGAAAGCCGTGCGCCCGCAGGCGGACAATCGCTGACCCCCTTCCTTTTCCATTGCCCTCGCCGGGACAAGGCGGGGGTTCCGAGGAGTGCTTGCATGAATATTTCCATCCATGCGGAAACGCCCGGCGACATCGACGCCATCGCTCGCCTGACCGAAGCCGCGTTCCGCAACGAAACGCACAGCAGCCATACCGAGCAGTACATCATCGACGCCCTGCGCCGTGCCGGCGCGCTGACGTTTTCGCTGGTGGCCGAAGCGAACGGCCAGGTGATCGGCCATATCGCTGCCTCACCAGTGACCATCGATGGCGAAGCGGGCGACTGGTACGGCCTCGCGCCGCTATCGGTGGCGCCCGAGCGGCAGCACCAGGGCCTCGGTTCGCAGTTGGTCCGGCGCCTGCTCGCCGAGCTGCGCATGCTGCCCGCGGGCGGCTGCGTGGTACTGGGCGAACCGACCTACTACTCGCGCTTCGGCTTTCGGGTGGAAAGCGGCCTGGCGTTGCTCGGCGTTCCCGCCGAATACTTCCAGGCACAGTCCTTCAGCGGGCGCATGGCGCGAGGAATAGTGGCCTTCCACGCCGCATTCGACGCCAGCGGCTGAGCCGGAACGACAGCAGCCGCTATGTCGCCCGCTGGTCGCGGGCTCAATCGAACTGGGTGCCCTTCTGGATCAGTTCCACCTTGTAGCCGTCCGGGTCTTCGAGGAAGGCGATCACGCTGCGTCCGTGCTGCATCGGCCCGGCCTCGCGGGTGACCCGATAGCCCAGAGCCCTGGCCCGGGCGCAGGTGACGGCGGCATCCTCGACCTCGATGGCCAGGTGGCCGTAGCCGTCGCCCTGGCTGTAGCCGTCCCGGTCCCAGTTGTGGGTCAACTCCAGGGCAGCGGCCGCGCGCTCGTCCTGGTAGCCGACGAAGGCCAGGGTGAAGCGGCCTTCGGGATAGTCCCGGCGCCGTAGCAGACGCATGTCCAGGGCGCGGGTGTAGAACTCCAGCGCGGCCTCAAGATCGGCCACGCGGAGCATGCTGTGCAGGATTCGCATGGAAATTCTCCGTGGAGTCCGGCGGCGAGCCGCCGGAGCGGGAATCAACCCTCGACGCGGTAGCCCTTGAACAGGAAAAGCGGACCGAAGGCATAGCTGTCGATCAGTTCATAGAAGCGCGCGATGGTTTCGTTGCGGCAATGCTGGAGGAACGCCGCCTCGTCTTCGTACACCTCGTCGAGGTAGAAGCGGTTGCGGTTGTTCTCGTCGCGGATCACCTCGAAGCGCAGGGTGCCCGGCTCGTTCTGCAACGAGCCATTGGCATCGAACAGGCCTGCCGCGGCGAACGCTTCGCGCTTGTCGGAGGGAACGTCGAACTGAACCAGTACGTGGTAGGTCATGGAATCTTTCCTCGTGAAATGGGGTTGGAAGCGATCGCGAGGTCCATGCTAGGGTGGCCTTCCACTCATCAAAAGTAATCAATAATCAGCAAAGCACTCACTTAAAGAGAATGATGTGAAACTCTCCCAACTCGGATTCTTCTGCGCGGTGGTCGAACGCGGCACCATCGCAGCCGCGGCCGAACAGTTGCATTGCGTGCCGTCGAACATCACTACCCGCTTGCGCGAACTCGAAGGACAACTCGGCGTAGCCCTGTTCAATCGCGAAAGGAACCGCCTGCTGGTCACCCCCGAGGGCCGCCTGTTGTACCGCCACGCCCGGCGCCTGCTGGCGCTGGCCGACGAGACCGCCGCGCTGTTCGCCGGCGACCAGGCGCACGGCGCGCTACGGGTCGGCGCGCTGGACGTGGCCCTGGCCAATCACCTGCCCCAGCGCCTGGCCCGCTACCGCCGCGAGTCGCCGGGCGTTGAACTGCACATCCGCCCGGAGCATTCGCTGCTGCTCGAGCGTCTGCTGATGGAAGGAGAGCTGGACCTGATCGTCACCGACGGCCCCATCGAACACCCGTTGCTGGCCAGCCGCCTGGCCTTCCGCGAGCGCCTGTTGCGGGTCACTCCCGCCGACCTGCCGGCGCCCACTCCCGAGGACCTCGCCGGCCTCGAACTCTATGTGTTCGGCCACACTTGCCACTACCGCCGCCAGGTCGACCGCTGGCTGGCGGAGAGCGGTATCCAGCCGCGTGCGACCCTGGAAATCGAGTCCTACCCGAGCCTCTTCGCCTGCATCGAGGCCGGTCTCGGCTTCGCCTGCGTGCCGGAGAGCTTCGTTGCACGCAGGCCCTCCACGCGACGGGGTTTCCATGCCGAACCGGTAGCCGGCCTGGACTCCAGCGATATCCATTTCGTCTGGCGCAAACAGCAAGCCTCGCCGCTGATCCAGGGCTTCATCGACAGCATCGGCGCCGACTGACGCCAACGAACGATGCCGCAACACAAACGCACTCGGAAAAATCGGTAACAGCGGAACCACTGCACAGACCAGAGAAAAAGCCGCCACCAACCAGGCCTGGCGGCGACACCGGAAGTACCCTCGGCGGCCGATTGCCGAGCCGATCTCCTACCTGCCCCCTGGGTTTTCCGACGAAAGACCTTGATTCGTGGGAGGTAGGGTCGTCTCCGCTAGATACCCCTCAACCCTGCGTGCGGGCTCCATGCCCGAGCGCCTTGGCGAGATTTGCCCATAGAGCCATCACTTATGACTGCGACAGACAGAACGCCCCCGCCATTGAAATGGCTCTGCCTCGGCAACCGTGATGCGAACGACGGATTCGAGCTCTTCGCCCATGGCATCTATGCGAGGAACGGCGCGTTGGTCGGCAGCAAGCTCTCCCTGCGCGAACGGCGCCAGCGCGTCGACCTGTCGGCCTTCCTTTCCGGCGCACCGCCGCTGCTTGCTGAGGCGGCGGTCAAGCACCTGCTGGCGCGCCTCCTGTGCGTGCACCGGCACAACACCGACCTCGAACTGCTCGGCAAGAACTTCATTCCCCTGCATGCCAGCAGCCTGGGCAACGCCGGGGTCTGCGAGCGGATCCTGGCCTCGGCCAGGCAATTGCAGCAGCACCAGGTCGAACTCTGCCTGCTGCTGGCCATCGACGAGCAGGAACCCGCCTCGGCGGAGTACCTGGCGTCCCTCGCCCGGCTACGCGACAGCGGCGTGCGCATCGCGCTGCACCCGCAACGCATCGATACCGACGCTCGCCAGTGCTTCGCCGAGGTCGACGCCGGCCTCTGCGATTACCTGGGCCTGGACGCGCGCCTGCTTGCCCCCGGCCCGCTGACGCGTAACCTGCGCCAGCGCAAGAGCATCGAGTACCTGAACCGGCTGCTGGTGGCACAGGACATCCAGATGCTTTGCCTCAACGTCGACAATGAGGAACTGCACCAACAAGCCAACGCACTCCCCTTCGCCTTCCGTCACGGCAGGCACTATTCGGAGCCTTTCCAGGCCTGGCCGTTCAGCAGTCCGGCCTGCTGAACGCCGATGCGGCTGCCAGCCGTCACGCCAGGCTGGCCCGCTATCCCGCCAGGCGCTACCCTTGGCGGTTTCGACGGACAGGGACGACGGTCATGGGCAACTATTTCGAGAGCCCCTTCAGGGGCAAGCTGCTCTCGGAACAGGTCAGCAACCCAAACATTCGGGTGGGGCGCTACAGCTACTACTCCGGCTACTATCACGGGCATTCCTTCGACGACTGCGCCCGCTACCTGATGCCGGACCGCGACGACGTGGACAAGCTGGTCATCGGCAGTTTCTGTTCGATCGGCAGTGGCGCCGCCTTCATCATGGCCGGCAACCAGGGACACCGCGCCGAATGGGCATCGACCTTCCCCTTCCACTTCATGCACGAAGAGCCGGCCTTCGCCGGCGCCGTGAACGGCTATCAGCCAGCGGGCGACACGCTGATCGGCCATGAAGTCTGGATCGGTACCGAGGCGATGTTCATGCCCGGCGTACGGGTCGGCCACGGAGCCATCATCGGCAGCCGCGCGCTGGTGACCGGCGATGTCGAGCCCTATGCCATCGTCGGCGGTAACCCGGCCCGGACCATTCGTAAGCGCTTTTCCGATGGCGATATCCAGAACCTGCTGGAAATGGCCTGGTGGGACTGGCCACTGGCCGATATCGAGGCAGCCATGCCACTGCTGTGTACTGGGGATATCCCCGCCTTGTACCAGCACTGGAAACAGCGCCAGGCCTCGGCCTGACGGTTGGACGAAGGAGGTCGAGGATTTTTCTCGGGCCCGATGGCCTACCCTCTATGCTTCCAACGGTGTACTGTCGCGATGCCTGGCCATCCAGGCATGCGTGCCAGAGCCACTCCAGCGACCGTACCGGCGGAACGAAACGCTGTGTTTCCGCCAGCCCGTGCCGAGCAACGATTGCCGGAACGATCGCAGGACTTCATGACCGGCGGCCTCCTGGAACGGCTACCGGGCAAGACGAGTGACAAGAACGACACATGATTGAAGAAGCCACTTCCAGCAAGCACTCAGGCACGACGGACGCCCCGCTGGTATCCGTCGTAGCGCCCTGCTTCAACGCGGAAAAGTACCTGGAAGAAGCCCTGCGCAGCATCTACGAGCAGGACTACCCGAATTTCGAAGTGATCATCGTCGACGACGGTTCCACCGACAACAGCTACGCCATGCTGGAGCAGTTGCAGAAAGTCCACGGTTTCCAGCTCTACCGCCAGCAGAACCAGGGCGTCAGCGCAGCGCTGAACTTCGGCCTGCGACACGCCCGCGGCGACTACGTAGCCACGCCGGACCTGGACGACATCATGCTGCCACACTCGTTGAGCGTGCGCGCCGCGTACCTCGACCAGCACTCGGAAGTCGGCTGCGTCGGCGCCCTGGTGATCTACATCGACAGCGAAGGCCAGGAAACCAAGCGGCAGAACGGCAATCGCATCCGCCAGCTGGACTTCGACTACCTGCTCGGCAACGCCTACGTTTGCGGCGCCCCGGTGTCCCTGTACCGCATGGAGGCCCTGCGCGCAGCCGGCTTCTACGATCCCGAGATCAAGGTGCAGGACTTCCAGATGACCCTGCGCATCGCCAGCCAGGGCTACCAGATCCACAAGCTGCCGGTGCTGGTCACTCGCTACCGGCGCCACCCCGACAACCTGTCGCGGCGCTACAAGGTGCTGCTCGATGCCGACCTGCGCACCATCGAGCCCTACCAGTCGCATCCCGCCTACGAGCGCGGCCGCACGGAACTGGTCAACAAGGCCCTGAAATACGCCGTGGTCGCGGACAAGCGGCATGCCTGGCAACTGCTCCGCTCGCTGCCGCTGCGGCAGTGGAACCGCACCACCTTCCGCCGGTTGAAGCGCTTCCTTCTCCATCACGAGACCACCTGAGCCCCGCGGACTCCAAGGTGGCAAGGTAATTCGATGAAATTCCTGGAAAAACTGAAAAAACGCAAAGAGCGGAAGTACTTCCGTGGCTGGGAAAAGATCTTCAAGGCCCCGGAGAAGATCCGTCTTGCCTACCCACATTACGAGGTCGGCGTGGGCACCTACGGGATCCCGGAGGTCACCGAGTTCGGCGACAAGGCCACCCTAAGGATCGGCGCCTACACCTCGATCGCTGCCGGCGTGAAGATCCTCCTCGGCGGCGAGCACCATACCGACTGGCTCACCACCTACCCCTTCCCGAAGATGATCGATGAGGTCGCCGACATCCCTGACAGCACCACGACCCGCGGCGACGTGGTCATCGGTAGCGACTGTTGGATCTGCACGAACGCGCTGATCCTCTCCGGGGTCACCATCGGGCATGGTGCGGTAGTCGCCGCCGGCGCGGTGGTGACCCGCGACGTGCCGCCGTTCGCCATCGTCGGCGGCAACCCGGCCCGGCAGATCCGCTGGCGCTTCGAGGAAGACATCCGCGAAGCCCTGCTGGCTTCGGCCTGGTGGGACTGGCCGGTGGACGAGGTGAAGCAGGTCGCCCGGACCCTGTGCAGTACCGACATGACAGCCTTCCTGCGCTACATCGAGCAACGCAAGGGCTGATTCCCCGGCGGGAATGATCGCCGGTCATGGGCTATACCTCCCCGATATACTTTGGTTTCGAATTGCCGCCCGACAACGGGTAGGCCGGCCGCTTGACGCCCGCGGCCGTTCTTCGAGGGAGCTTGAATGACCGCGCTGCACGACCTCCCGGGAACCCGCCTGCTGGCACTGTTCGCCCGCCGGGAACTCTCGCCTGGCGAGTACTACGAGCATCTGCTGGCCCACATCCAGCGCTGGGAACCGCATCTCAACGCGCTGTATCGCTTCGACCCGCAACGGATTCGCGAACAGGCCGCGGCGGCCACCGAGCGTTGGCGCAAGGGACAGCCCAAAGGCCCGCTGGACGGGCTGCCGGTAACCATCAAGGAGCTGATCGCGACCGCTGGCGAACCTATCCCATTGGGCAGCGCCGCCACCGCCCTGCAACCCGCGCCCTGCGACGCGCCGCCGGCCGCTCGGCTGCGCGAAGCCGGCGCGATCGTCCTGGCCAAGACTACGGTTCCGGACTTCGGCATGCTCTCATCCGGCCTCTCCAGCTTCCACGGAGTCACCCGCAATCCCTGGAACCTGGCCAACAATACCGGCGGCTCCAGTTCGGGCGCGGCAGCGGCGGCCGCCGCCGGCTACGGACCGCTGCACCTGGGCACCGACATCGGCGGCTCGGTGCGTCTGCCGGCGGGCTGGTGCGGCCTGGTGGGCTTCAAGCCAAGCCTCGGGCGGATCCCCATCGACCCTTACTACACCGGTCGCTGCGCCGGTCCGATGACCCGCTGCATGGACGACTGCCTGCTGCTGATGCGCTACCTCGCGCAGCCCGACGCCCGCGACGCCACCAGCCTGCCGCCGGAAGTGCTGGACTGGAGCGCCGAGCCGCTGTCGGTGCGCGGCCTGAGGGTCGGCCTGCAACTCGACCCCGGCTGCGGCCTGCAGCCCGACGCGGAAATCCGCGCCGCGATCGAGGCCGCGGCGCGGCTGTTCGAGGAGCACGGCGCCCAGCTCAGGATCGTCGAACCGCTGATGGACCGGAGCCTGCTCGACGGCCTGAACGACTTCTGGCGCGCCCGCCTGTGGAGCGAACTGCTGCTCCTCGACGAGACGCGGCGGGCCAGGGTGCTGCCCTATGTCCACGCCTGGGCCGAGGGCGGCGCACGGGTCAGCGGGGTCGATGCGGTGCGCGGTTTCAACCAGACCTTCGAGATGCGCCGGCGCGCCGCCCGGCTGTTCGGCGAGATCGACCTGCTGCTGACGCCGACCAACCAGGTCGAGGCCTTCCCCGCCGACTGGGCCTCGCCGCTGAACGATCCGCAGCGGCCGTTCGAGCACATCGTCTTCACCGTGCCGTGGAATATGGGCGAACAGCCCGCGCTCTCGATAAACTGCGGCTTCACGGCCGCCGGCATGCCGATCGGCCTGCAACTGGTCGCGCCGCGCTTCGCCGATACCTGGCTGTTGCGCATCGGCAAGACCTACGAAGGCTGGCGCGGTCCGATCCACGGCTGGCCACGGCCGCCGGCTGACTGAAGCCGGCAGCCGCTCGTCGCTCGGCTCCAGGCCTGAGTGTTTCAGTCGTCACTCCGAGAGGGCCTTCGCCATGCGCTCCCCCACCCGTCCCCCGGCGGCCGCCGATCCGGCCAGCCGCCGCAGCGTCTTTGCCGTGGTCCTCGGCAACGCCGTGGAATTCTTCGACTTCGGGGTCTATGCCACCTTCGCGGTGATGATCGGACGGACTTTCTTCCCCTCCGACAGCGCCTTCGTCAGCCTGCTCCTGTCGGTCACCGCGTTCGGCGTCGGCTTCGTCATCCGTCCCCTCGGCGCGATCCTTATCGGCGCCTACGCCGACCGCGTCGGGCGCAAGCCGGCGATGCTCCTTACCCTGTTCCTGATGGCGCTGGGCACCGGCGGCATCGCGGTGCTCCCCGGCTACGACAGCATCGGCCCGGCCGCGCCGCTGCTGCTGGTGTTGACCCGCCTGCTGCAAGGCCTGGCCTGGGGCGGCGAGGCCGGGCCGGCGACCACCTACATCCTCGAGGCGGCACCGCCGCACAAGCGCGGCACCTACGCCTGCTGGCAGGTCGTGGCGCAAGGCATCGCGGCGGTCGCCGCCGGGCTGATGGGCTACCTGCTCACCCTCTGGCTCGACGAGCGCCAACTGCAGGAATGGGGCTGGCGGATTCCCTTCGCGGCCGGCCTGCTGGTCCTGCCGATCGGCCTGTACATCCGCCTCAACCTGGCCGAAACCTTTTCCGGACGCGGCCGCCAGGCCAGCACCCGGAGCCTGCTCGGCGAGTTGTTCGGCAATCATCGGCGGGCCCTGCTGCTCGGCCTGCTGATCCTCTCCGGAAGCACCATCACCCAGTACTTCCTCAACTACATGACCACCTTCGCCCTTACCGAGCTACACCTGCCGGCGGGCATCGCGATGCTCTCGACGCTGGTCGCCGGCGCCGCACTGGCGCTCTCGGCGTTGCTCGGCGGCGTGCTCTGCGACCGCTACGGGCGCCGCGCCGTGCTGATCCTGCCGCGCCTGGCGCTGCTCGCGGTGCTGTTCCCGGCACTGCAGGCAATGACCCGTCACCCCGAGCCGGCAGTCTTCCTCGCCGTCCTCGCCCTGCTCTCGGCCCTGCATGGCATGAGCGGCGCGGCGCTGATCGTGCTGCTGGTAGAAAGCTTCCCCCGGGCGCTGCGCTCCACCGGTTTTTCCCTGGTCTATGCGACCGGCGTCGCCGCGTTCGGCGGCACCGCGCAGATCGTGGTGACCTGGCTGATCGGCGTCACCGGCAATCCGCTGTCGCCGTTGGGCTACCTGCTGCTGGCCAACCTGGTCTGCCTGGTTGGGGCCTGGCTGGCCCGCGAGACCTGGCCGGGTCGCGGGGACATGGGAGGCGCGCCGCTGGTGCTGCGCGACTGAGAACTTGCGCGGTTCGTTCAAGCGCCGCCGGCCTGTCGCGGGCGACGCTGGGGACCTCATTCATCCGGAGGTCCCACCATGCAGTTCTTCCTGCGCTACGCCTACGCGCCCCTCTTCTGGTCCGGCTTCATCGGCCTGGCGACCTGGCAGGTCGGCTATCGCCAGGCTTCCCACGCCTGGCTGGTCGCCCTGTTCCTCGGGGCGCTCGGCCTGTCCTTTCTCGCCGAACGACGACTGCCCTACCAGCCACGCTGGAACCGGCCGCACGCCGACCGCCTGCGCGATGTCCTGCACGCGTCGGTCAACGAAAGCCTGAACGCACTTGGCATCCTCGCCCTGCCACTGCTGGCCGGAGTTCTGGGCTTCTGGCCGGTATGGCCGCAGGCCTGGCCGCTGTGGCTGCAACTGCTGCTGGCGATCGTCCTGGCCGATCTCGGCATCACCCTGGTGCACTACGCCAGCCACCGTTCGGCGCTGCTTTGGCGGCTGCACGCGGTGCACCATAGCGTGCAGCGCCTGTACGGTTTCAACGGGCTGATGAAGCATCCCCTGCACCTGGGCCTGGAAGCGCTCGGCGGCACCCTGCCGCTGTTGCTGCTCGGCGTGCCGCAGACGGTCGCCGCGCTGCTCGCCTTCGCCATCGGCATCCAGTTGCTGCTGCAACACAGCAACGTCGACATGCGCATCGGCGGGTTACGCCATGTGTTCGCCTGGGCACCGCTGCATCGCCTGCACCACATCCGCTACGGGCGCGCCGGCGACGTCAACTTCGCGCTGTTCTTCAGCGTCTGGGACCGCCTGCTCGGCACCGCCCTCCATCGTCCCGACTACCGCCTGGACAGCACCGACATGGGCATCGGCGACCAGCCTGACTATCCCCGCGACTATGCCGGCCAGTTGCTCGCGCCATTCCGCGACCTGCCACGCAGCAGGCACGTCCCACAGCCGCCGGAAGGATTGGGGCGTTCAGCCGGCCAGGCGTAGGTGCGGCAGCGACAGGCCGGCGCGGATACCGAGCAGGCTGCGTACGCTGCGCGACAGGTGCGCGGCGTCGGCGAAGCCGGCGTGATGGGCCGCCTCGGTCAGGCTGCGCCCCTGCAAGGCCAGGGCGAAGGCCAGGTACAGGCGGCGCCAGAGCACCAGGCGGCGCACCGACAGGCCGACCTGGACGGCGAACAGCCGCTCTAGTTGGCTCAGCGAAAGACTGGCGCTGCGCGCCAGTCTTTCCGCCTCGACCCGCGCCGCGAGTTGCTCGTCGAGCGCCGCCAGGGCCTTTTCGACGCGGCGGTCGAGCCGTCGACGAGGCAGCCGCGCAAGCCGCCCCAGCAACGCCTCGGGCTCGCCGGGAGCGTCCTCGAGAAGCTGACGCAGGTCGTCGCTGTCGAACGCCAGCGGCTCGGCGTACAGCGCCAGCAACGGCTGCGACGCGTCGACGCGATGGGCTTGCAGCGAGGGCACCAGCAAGCGCCGGGCCTCCAGTACCTGGCCAGCGACGCGCACCCGCAGCGGCGTCTCCGCCAGCAGCAACTGGTGGGCATAGTGAGCGTGCTCGCGGGTATCGCCGTTGACCCCGGCGAACAGCGCGTGGTCCCGCGCCAGCCAGACCTCGCCCTGCCAATGCCGCTCCGTCATCGCGTACCTTCCGTCAACCGTTCCGTGGCGAAACGGTGTCGGCTATGGCGACCGCCGTCAAGCCCGCAAGGTCAGCGTCCGAACCAGTCGCGCCGGTCGTCGAAGGCGTGCTCGATCAGATCGAGCAAGGCACGCACCTCCACGCGGTTCTCCGCTTCCGGCTGCACGCTCATCCAGACTTCCCGCCGCATCGGCTCGTCGAAGACCTGCGGCAACGCCGCCAGGTTGCGCTCCAGGCGTCCGGCGTAATGCGGCAGCAGGCCGATGCAGGCGCCCCAGAGGATCGCCTGTAGCAGCAGGTCGTGGCTCTGTACCTCGATCACTCCCGACTGGCGAGCCGCCACCCGCCGGTTCCAGGGTGCCAGGGCGGCGCTGGCGGCCTGGCCGTGGAGCTGCGCCAGCAGGTAGTCGTCCAGCTCGTCCTCGCTGGCCGGCCGCGTGCGCTCGCGCGAATAGCGCTTGCCGATGTGCGGCTGGTACTCCAGCTCAGCGATGCGCGCCGGTGCGGCGAAGTGGCCTTCCATCGCCGGATGCGGCTGCCCCGGATCGGCGATCCAGATGGCGATCTCCGCCGGCCCTGCGCTTTCCGGCCAGCCCTCGCGCAACTCGGCGAGGGCTACGCGCAGGTTGGCGTTCTTGCGCAGGTAGCCCCACAGCTCGCGACTGAGCACATCGTGCAGGACGCTTTCGGCCACCGCCAGGCGCACCAGCGGCTGTTGCCGGTGAAGATCGGCGTGGCTCTGGCTGTCCTCGACCAGGCGCTGCCCGGCGGCCTGGACGATGCGGCCCTCGCGGGTCAGCGAGAGGGCGTTGCCCTCATGCACGAACAGATGCAGGCCGAGGCGCTCCTCGAGCCGGGCCAGGGTCTTGCGCAGCAGCGTCGGCTTGACGTCCAGGCTGCGCGCAGCCTGCATGAAACAGCCGCAACGGGCGGTGACCAGGAAGAAATGCACCACCTCCAGAGAACCGAACAGCTCGTGCCAATAGGCACGGTCGTCGCGTCCCTGCGCGGGCCTGAGCAGTGCCGGGCGCTGCCCGGCGGACTCCGATAGGGCCATGCTTCCTCGCTAGCGTCCAGGCATGAGGCGAATCCGCAGTTCGATCGGCTGCGGCATGTGTTCCGGCGGCGGCAGGCGCAACGAACGGTCCATCAGCGCGCGCCGCAGTTCATTCTCGATCGGCTCGGCGTCGCTGCGCAGGCAGGCGAGACGGACGATCCAGCCGCGTTCGTCGAGCCAGACCCGCAGGTCGATGTCGGTATTCGGCAACTGCCCCGCCGCACGCCGCGACTCCAGGAAGGCCAGCAGCCGCGGCGCGGTTTCGGCATCTTCGCCCAGGCGCTGCTGGACCTGTTCGCCGAGCCATGCGGCGTAGGCGACCCAGAGCCGCTGACGTTCGTCGCGGAACCGTTCGGGCTCGCCGAACAGCCAACTGCGCAGGTGCCGCCAGCGGCTCGCGCGCGGCCCATGCCTGGCCTCCGGCGTGCCGCCCATCAGTGCAGTTCCGCCAGGGTCTTGCCGAGCAACGCGCCGTCGATGCTCAGGGTAGCGTTGTTCACCAGGCCATCCAGGTAGGCCTTGGCGATCTGCTCCTGGCGTTGCGCGCGCAGGCTTTCGCGCAGGCGACCACGGACCTCGTCGAGGGTGGCGAGGCGAGCGTCGCGACGCTCGGTCAGCTTGACCAGGTGGAAACCGTTGGCGCCCTGGATCGGCTCGGACACCGCGCCGACCTTCAGCCGTTCCAGCGCCGGACGGATCGCCGGCAGCAGTTGCGCCTGCGCCAGCAACCCACCGATGTCGCCGCCGTTGCGGGCGGTCTGCGGGTCGTCGGAATGCTTGCGCGCCAGTTCGGCGAAGTCGCCGTCCGCGGCCTGCCGGTAGAGTTCCTGGGCGCGCTTGCGCGCTTCGGCAAGCCCGCCGGCCGCAGAGGCGGCGATGAAGATCTGGCTGACCCGGTACAGCGCCGGTACAGCCAGTTGCGCCTTGTTCGCCTGGTAGGCGGCCTGCAGTTCGGCATCGCTGGGGTAATCCTCGGGCACCGTGCTCACCGACTCCAGGTAGGTACGCAGGACGATCTGCCGCGCCGCCGCATCGATCAGCGTCTTCACCTGCGGACGCTGTTGCCAGTCCTGGGCGCTGGCCTGTTCGTAGAGCGCCTTCTCGGCCAGTCGCGCACGCATCCAGCGTTCCATCGCGTCGCGGTTCTCGCTCAACTGCGCGCGGGTTTCCGCCGGCACCTCGGCCAGCAGCGCCTTCAGTTCGTCCGGCGCCACCTGCAAGGCACCGAGGCGGGCCACCGCGGGTTCCGCGGCGGCGCTGGCAGATGGCTTGGCAAGCGCGGCCTGGGCCTGGCCCGCGCCGCCGTCCTCGCGCTGGCCACAGCCGGCGAGAACGGCAAGCGCGAACGCCAGGATGCCGCAACGAAATGCCGGCCGCATCGGCTCAGGCCTCGCCATCGACGGGTTGACCGGCATCCTGCGCCATGCCCTGCTGCTCCGCGGCCAGGCGGCTGTAGTCGCGCAGGTAGGCGATGAACTCCTGCAGCAGGCGATCCCACAGTTCGATA
Source organism: Pseudomonas sp. 2VD (assembly GCF_005503585.1). Taxonomy (NCBI): domain Bacteria; kingdom Pseudomonadati; phylum Pseudomonadota; class Gammaproteobacteria; order Pseudomonadales; family Pseudomonadaceae; genus Pseudomonas; species Pseudomonas sp. 2VD. The sequence goes on along the minus strand of NZ_SCND01000056.1, from coordinate 2,391 downwards.
TGGCTACGCAGGTTGGCCGGGCTGACGCCGCCGGCGACGATCACGTCCATTTCCATCACCAGGAACTCGCCCTGCTGCGACAGGCGGCCGAAACGCCGGCTGAGATTCCAGCGCTCGGTCAGCCCGGCGGGCAATTCGCCCTGCACGCGCAGGGCGCAGCTGAAGGTGAAGTCGAGGTAGCTCGCCGGCGTCGCCGCCGGATTGCCGAAGCGCACCGCGTAGCCGATTCCCTGGCTGGCGCTGAGCAGTTGCACGACGCCGTTCTGCTCGCTGCGGTTGACCCGGTAGCCGGCGTCCTGCAAGGCCTCGGTCAGGCTGTCGACGGAAAGGTGTTCGATCAGGGTGATGTCGTTCATATCCGGGTTCCTGGTTTGCTGTCGGATTTCACTGGGCGAGCGCCGCCTGGCGGTTCTCGACCTGGGTCTTGTAGAGGTCGTCGCCGAGCTTCTGCGCCATCTCTTCGAATTTCACCCGCGCACCGCTGGCGAACGGTTGGCGGATCTTCATCACCTCGGCGACGCTGACGTTCTCGTAGGCGCCGAGAATCTCCTTGGCCACGCCATACATCTCCCGGTTCTTCGCGGTGCACTGCTGCAACTGCTGGTCGTGCTCGCGGAACGCCAGGTCGAGCTTCTGCCGCTCGGCCTCCTTGGCTCGCGCCATGACCAGCAACTCGTCGTAGGCCTGCTTGTACTTGCCCAGTTGCTCGTTGCTCGCCTCGACCATCTGCCGCGCCCGGTCGTGCAAGCCCTGTTGCTGGGCCGAGAGCTGCTCGGCCTGGCCCTTGGCCCGGGCCAGCTCGGCGCTCAGTTGCTTGACCTGGGCCAGCGCCGCATCGCGCTGGCTTTCCAGCGCGGCTTTCGCCGCGGTGGCCTGGGCCTGTTCGGTCTGCAGCGCCTGGAGTTGCTGGGTGGTGCTGCGCAACTGGGTGCGCAGGCGTTCCTCCAGGCTGTCGGCGTAGGCCGCCTGGCTGGCGTAGGCGGCGAAGGCGGCCCCGGCGAGCAGCGCCTGGGCCCAGATCGGTAATGAGAAAGGTCGCGTGTTCATGGTCTGCCTCTTCATGGTCTGCCTCGAGGAGCGCTCAGAAGCGCGTGTTGACCTCGAGTTGCAGGACGTCGATGGAGAACGGTGCGCCGTAGACCTCGTCGGAGCTGAGCCAGCGCGCGGTACCGTAGACGCGCTTGTCGAAGCCATAGCTGGCGCCGAGGATGTAGCCCTTGGCGTTGGTCCCGCCAAGGTGGAAGGTGGAATCGTTGAAACCGTCCGGCAGGGCATCCGGCTGGATGTACTTGTAGGCGGCGAAGACCTGCCAGTCGCCGGCGTCGCGCATGTCCAGGGCGTTGCCCAGGGTGAACTGGAGCATCCAGGCGTTCGCCCCGCTCTTGATGTCGCCATCGGAGCCGAGGTTGTTGGCGATCTGCGCCACACCGCCGGCGCGCTTGCGCATGTCGCCCTCGTCGTAGCCCAGGTTGTGCACGTAGTTGCCGGCCACCCGCAGCTTGAAGTCGTTGGGCAGCTCGGCATCCCAGCCGAGGTTCAGGTCGAGCAGGTTGAACTCCGAGGCCAGGCCGACGTACTGCGGGTTCGGCGTGTTCGCCGGGTCGGCCGGGTTGGGCACGATGTCGCGCAGGAGGAACACCGTGTTGCCCTTCTGCATGAAGGTCGGTCGGCTGCCGTCGGTGTCGCACTCCGGATCTCCCGCCCAGGGCCGGCAGGGGCTGGAACGCCGCCCTTCGATATCGTCGAAGCGGTAGTAGGCCAGCGCGCCGGTAAGGCTGTGCTGCGGGTTGATCTTCCAGGTGGCGCCCAATTGCGCGCCGTACATCCACTTGTTGTCGCTGTCTTCCTTGTCGAAACCGTTCGACGAGGCGGTGTCCGAGCTGTACTCCACGGGGAACGCGCCGACCGTGCCGAACAGCGAGACATCGCGGCTCAGCGGCTGGTTGAAGATCGCCGCCACGCCGTCGAAGTTGAGGTCGTTGGAATACAACAGGTCGGTGGACAGGAACGGATTGGCGATCCGCCCGCCGGTCAGGCTCAGGCGCTCGCTGGGCTTCCAGGTCAGGTAGCCCTGGTCGAGCCAGAGGTCCTTCTTGCCGAAGCCGCCGCCGAGGGTCTGGGTGGTCGACACCGGGTTGTTGTCCGAACCGGTGCCGATGCGGATGCCGGCGCTCCAGCTTTCCGACAGCGCCGCCTTGAGGCCGAAGCGCGCGCGCAGGCGCAGCAGGCTGTCGCGGTCCTCGCGGGTGTTGAGCAGCGGCGGCAGGCCCGAGCTGGTATTCGGGTTGACGTCATAGGGACCGTCGTCGTTGAGTTCGGCGAAGTCGGTGATCTGGTTGCTGTTGCCGTTGCCGAAGGAGCGCGACTCGTAGCGCAGGCGCACGTCGCCGT
>NZ_SCND01000568.1:0-2347 GCF_005503585.1 Pseudomonas sp. 2VD | reverse complement strand
GCGTGGAGGCGCCGGCCGCGCGGGCCGCGATTCAGAAACTCATTTCCGGCACGTGCTCGGGGACGATCAGCTTGCCGGCGGTCTTCGCCACGATCTCCTCGACGCTGACCCCGGGGGCGCGCTCGCGGAGGATGAAGGCGCCGTCCTCGATCTCCAGGTAGGCCAGGTCGGTGAGCACCTTGCGAATGCAGCCGCAACCGGTCAGCGGCAGGGTGCAGTACGGCAGCAGCTTGGACTCGCCGTCCTTGGAGGCGTGGGTCATGGTGACGATGATGTTCTCGGCGCCGGCCACCAGGTCCATGGCGCCGCCCATGCCCTTGACCAGCTTGCCGGGGATCATCCAGGAGGCGATGTTGCCGCGCACGTCCACCTCGAAGGCACCGAGCACGGTGAGGTCGACGTGGCCGCCACGGATCATGGCGAAGGACTGCGCCGAGTCGAAGATCGACGCGCCGACGCGGGCGGTCACGGTCTGCTTGCCGGCGTTGATCATGTCGGCGTCGACTTCCGCCTCGCTGGGGAACGCGCCCATGCCGAGCAGGCCGTTCTCCGACTGGAGCATGACGTCGATGCCCTCCGGTACGTAGTTGGCCACCAGGGTCGGGATGCCGATGCCGAGGTTGACGTAGTAGCCGTCCTTCAATTCGCGCGCCACGCGCTGCGCCATCTGTTCGCGGGTAAGTGCCATCTGGGGAAACCTCTTGTCGTTGTAGTGGCCGCCGTCAGGCGCGCAGCGTGCGTTTCTCGATGCGTTTCTCGAAGCGACCCTGGATGATCCGGTCGACGTAGATGCCGGGGGTGTGGATCTGCGTCGGGTCCAGTTCGCCGGGCTCGACGATCTCCTCCACCTCGACCACCGTGATGCGGCCGGCGGTGGCGACCAGCGGATTGAAGTTCTGCGCGGTGTGGCGATAGACGACGTTGCCGAAATGGTCGGCCTTCCAGCCCTTGACGATGGCGAAGTCGCCGGTGATGGCCGGCTCGAGGATGTAGTGGCGGCCATTGAACTCGCGCGCCTCCTTGCCCTCGGCGACCGGGGTGCCGTAGCCGGTGGCGGTGAAGAAGGCCGGGATGCCGGCGCCGCCGGCGCGGATCTTCTCGGCCAGCGAGCCTTGCGGGGTCAGTTCGACTTCCAGCTCGCCACTGAGCAGTTGTTGCTCGAACAGGGCGTTCTCGCCGACGTAGGAGGCGATCATCTTGCGGATCTGCCGGTCTTCCAGCAGCACGCCGAGGCCGAAACCGTCGACGCCGCAGTTGTTCGAGACCACCGTGAGGTCCCTGACCCCGCGCCGGCGGATTTCCGCGATCAGGTTCTCGGGAATCCCGCAGAGGCCGAAGCCCCCGGCGAGGACGGTCATGCCGTCGGTCAGGCCTTCGAGGGCCTCTTCGTAACTGCCTACTCGCTTGTCGAGTCCGCTCATGCTGCTGTGCCTCTTCCGGCTCTTGTGATTGTGCGTGCGGCAGTCTGACTGCCGGGTCGCACAGAGCTTCTCCGCTGCGGACTGATTTGTTAAGTTTGTTTTTCCAATCCATTGATGAGAAAAACAAATAAATGACCGTCAAGCAGTTGCGCGCCTTCCTCGCCGTGGCGCAGAGCCTCAGCTTCGCCCAGGCCGGCGAACGCCTGCACCTCTCCCAGCCGGCCCTGAGCCTGGCGATCAAGAGCCTGGAGGAAAGCCTCGGCGGTCCGCTGCTGGAACGTACCACCCGCAGCGTCAGCCTCACCCCCGAGGGCGAGACCCTGCTGCCGCTGGCGCTGCGCCTGCTGGCCGACTGGGACAATACCGAGGAATTGCTGCGCCAGCACTTCACCCTGCAACTGGGCAAGGTCTCCATCGCCGCCATGCCCTCCTTCGCCGGCAACCTGCTGCCGCTGGTCTTGAAGACCTTTCGCGAACGCCACCCGCGGGTCAACGTGGCGGTGCACGACGTGATCAACGAGCAGGTGCTGGAGATGGTCCGCAACCGACGCGTCGAGCTGGGCATCGCCTTCGAGCCGGAGTCCCTGGAAAACCTCGAGTTCACCCCGTTCTACAGCGACCGCTTCGTCGCCGTGGTGCCGGCCGGCTCGCCGCTGTCCGGGCAGGAGCGGGTCAGTTGGCGCGAACTGCTCGGCGAGCCCTTCATTACCCTGCAACGCCCCTCGGCGGTGCGCCTGCTCCTGGAAGAAAGCGTGGCCGCCGAGCACGGCCGCTTGCCGGTGGCGTTCGAGAGCCACCAACTGGTCACGGTCGGGCGGATGGTCGCCCAGGGACTGGGTGTCAGCGCCGTGCCGACCCTGTGCATCCAGCAGATGCAGGAACTCGGCGCGCGCTGCCTGCCGCTCTACGCGCCGCAGGTGCAGCGA
>NZ_SCND01000567.1:0-2354 GCF_005503585.1 Pseudomonas sp. 2VD | reverse complement strand
CAGATATCCAGCCAGTTCATCGGTTCACTCCGGTAGGGGGAGGGCCGCCGTGGGACGGCCCGGACAAGGGATTCAGACGTTTTCCAGTTGCTTGAGCGGAATCCGTTCGAACTCCTTCTTCAATTGCGGCTGTTCGATGCGCTGCTTCCATGGGTCCTGCTCGAAGGAGAGGGCGAATTGCAGGCGGTCGTTGAGCGCCTTGCGGTTTTCCGCGTCCTCGACCACCGCCTTGCGGATGTGCTCCATGCCGACCCGCTGCAGGTAATGCACCGTGCGCTCCAGGTAGAAGGCTTCCTCGCGGTAGAGCTGGAGGAAGGCGCCGTTGTATTCGCGCACTTCTTCGGCGGTCTTGAGCTTGACGAAGAACTCCGCGACCTCGGTCTTGATCCCGCCGTTGCCGCCGATGTACATCTCCCAACCGGAGTCCACGCCGATGATGCCGACGTCCTTGATCCCGGCCTCGGCGCAATTGCGCGGGCAGCCGGAGACCGCCAGCTTGACCTTGTGCGGCGACCACATGTTGAACAGGTCGTGTTCCAGATCGATGCCCAGCTGCGTCGAGTTTTGCGTGCCGAAGCGGCAGAACTCGCTGCCGACGCAGGTCTTCACGGTGCGGATGGATTTGCCGTAGGCATGTCCGGAGGGCATGTCGAGGTCTTTCCAGATGGCCGGCAGATCGTCCTTCTTCACCCCCAGTAGGTCGATGCGCTGGCCGCCGGTGACCTTGACCATCGGCACCTGGTACTTGTCGGCGACGTCGGCGATGCGCCGCAACTCGGCGGCGTTGGTCACGCCGCCCCACATCCGCGGTACCACCGAGTAGGTGCCGTCCTTCTGGATGTTGGCGTGGGCGCGTTCGTTGATCAGGCGCGACTGCGGATCGTCCTTGGCTTCTCCCGGCCAGGTTGAGATCAGGTAGTAGTTCAGGGCCGGGCGGCAGGTGGCACAGCCGTTCGGGGTCTTCCAGTCCATGAAGCGCATGGCGGCGTCGAGACTGGTCAGCCGGTGTTCGCGAATGGCCTTGCGGATCTGCCCGTGGTTGAGGTCGCTGCAGCCGCAGATGGCCTTCTCGCTCTTCGGCTTGACGTCGGCGGCGCCGCCGACGGTGCTGATCAGGATCTGTTCCACCAATCCCGCGCAGGAGCCACAGGAGCTGGCGGCCTTGGTGTGTTTCTTGACTTCGTCGACGCTGAACAGGCCGTGTTCTTGTATGGCCTTGACGATGGTGCCCTTGCAGACGCCGTTGCAGCCGCATACTTCGGCCGTGTCGGGCATGCTCGCGGCGCTGTTCTGGCCCTGGTGGCCGACATCGCCGAGGGCGTTCTCGCCGAACATCAGGTGGTCGCGGATCTGCGCGACGTTGTGGTTCTCGCGGATCTGCCGGAAGTACCAGCCGCCGTCGGCGGTGTCGCCGTAGAGACAGGCGCCGACCAGTACATCGTCCTTGATCACCAGCTTCTTGTAGACGCCGCCGATGGGGTCGGAAAGGGTGATGGTCTCGCTGCCTTCGCCGCCGATGAAGTCGCCGGCGGAGAACAGGTCGATACCGGTCACCTTGAGCTTGGTCGAGGTCACCGAGCCCTGGTAGCGGGCGTAACCGAGATGAGCCAGGTGGTTGGCGCAGACCTTGGCCTGCTCGAACAGCGGCGCAACCAGGCCGTAGGCGATGCCACGGTGGTTGGCGCATTCGCCGACCGCATAGATGCGTGGGTCGTAGGTCTGCAGGGTGTCGTTGACCAGGATGCCGCGGTTGCAGGGGATGCCCGCGCTTTCGGCCAGCTCGGTATTGGGGCGGATGCCGGCGGCCATTACCACCAGGTCGGCGGGAATCACGTCGCCGTCGTTGAACTGCACGGCACAGACCCGGCCGCTGCCGTTGTCCATCAGTTCCTGGGTCTGGGTGTTCAGGCGGAAGCGGATGCCGCGGGCTTCCAGCGCGCCTTGCAGGAGTTTGCCGGCGGTGCGGTCCAGTTGGCGTTCCAGCAGCCAGTCGGAGAGGTGCACGACGGTCACGTCCATGCCGCGTTGCTTGAGGCCGTTGGCCGCCTCCAGGCCGAGCAAGCCGCCGCCGATCACCACCGCGTGGCTGTGGGTCCGGGCGCAGTCGATCATGGCCTGGGTGTCGGCGATGTCGCGGTAGCCGATCACGCCCTGCAGCCGATTGCCGGGTATCGGCAGGATGAAGGGGACCGAGCCGGTGGCCAGCAGCAGGCGGTCGTACTCGGCCTCGCTGCCGTCCGCGGCGACCACCCTGCGGCGGACCCGGTCGATCTGCACCACCTTGCGGTCGAGGAGGAGCTTGATGCCGTTTTCCGCATACCAGTTGAGGTCGTTGAGGACGATTTCCTCGAAGG
>NZ_SCND01000566.1:0-2354 GCF_005503585.1 Pseudomonas sp. 2VD | reverse complement strand
GAAGACGGCATACGATGGGCTCAGGCGGCTCGTGGGCTCGGAGATGTGGATAAGGGACAGCCCCCGGCCTGCTCGGCGGCGAAGCGGTGGCCGGGGTGGTGATGCCGAGCATCGACCGGGTCGGTCGCTATTTCCCGCTGACCGTCGCCTGCCTGCTGCCGGCGAACGCCGACCTCGGCGGGCTGGTCGGCGGCGACGACGGCTGGTTCGAGCAGGTCGAGAGCCTGCTGCTCTCCACCCTCGAACCGGAGGCCGAGGTCGAGGCCTTCGAGCAGGCGGTGGCGCAGCTCCCGGCCCCTCCCTGCGGACCGCGCATCGAACAATCGCTGATCAGCGGCAACCTGCTGCGCAGCGAAGCGGTGACCCCGGCGCAGCGCCTCGCCGCGCTGGCCCAGCATGCCTGCGACGGCGCCAGCCACTGGTGGGGACGCGGCTCGGCACGGATCTCCGCCGGCCTGATGCGCTACCAGGGCCTGCCGCCGGCGCCGGCGTTCGGACGATTCCTCACCGGAGAGGGCGAGGTGATCCCGCTCTTTCCCGGCATACCCGGTTAAGGACAACTGATGGTGCCCAACTCAGTCAGCTACTACAGGTCGGCCAGCTACAGCCACGTCGGCATGGTCCGCAAGGTCAACGAAGACGCCAGTCTCGACGCCCCCGAGTCGGGACTCTGGGTGGTCGCCGACGGCATGGGCGGCCACGCCGCCGGCGACTTCGTCAGCAGCCTGATCGTCGATACCCTGCGGCGCATCCCGGCGGCCTCCTCGCTACCGGCCTACGTCGGCGCGTTGCGCACCGGCCTCGCCCAGGTCAACGAGCGGGTTCGCCAGGAGGCTGGCCTGCGTGGCGTCAGCGTGATGGGCAGCACCCTGGTACTGCTCGCCGCGCGCGGCAACCAGGCGAGCTGCCTGTGGGCCGGCGACAGCCGCCTGTACCGCCTGCGCGGCGGCGTGCTGGAAGCCATCTCGCGGGACCACAGCTACGTCCAGGAGCTGCTCGACAACGCATTGATCAGCGAGGAAGAGGCGCGCCACCATCCGCGCGCCAACGTGGTCACCCGCGCGGTCGGCGTGCACGAGCAACTGGAACTGTCGGAAGCCGCGCTGCACGTGCTGCCCGGCGACAGCTTCCTGCTCTGCAGCGACGGCCTCAACAAGACCGCCGACGACAGCGAACTGCGCGACGTGCTCAGCCACAGCGATCCCTATGCGGTGGTCCGCAGCCTGGTCCACCTGGGCCTGACCCGCGGCGCCCCGGACAACATCACGGCCCTGGTGGTCAGGGCCTTCTGAGACGGACATGGACATAGAACTTCCGGGATTCGACATCGAACGCGAGCTGGGCGAAGGCGCCATGGCCACGGTCTACCTGGCCACCCAGCGCTCGCTGCAGCGCAAGGTGGCGCTGAAGGTGATGGCCGCGGCGCTGGCCGCCGACCCGAGCTTCGCCGAACGCTTCCTGCGCGAAGGTCGGACCCTGGCGCGGCTGTCGCACCCGAACACGGTGACCATCCACGACATCGGCAACGTCGGCAGTTGCTACTACATGGCCATGGAATACCTGCCCAACGGCACGCTCAAGGAGCGCATCCAGCAGGGCCTCGATCCCGAGCAGGGCCTGGCCTACGTACGGCAGGTGGCCGCCGCGCTCGGCTACGCGCACTCCCAGGGCCTGGTGCATCGCGACGTGAAGCCGGCCAACATCCTGTTCCGCGCCGACGGCACCGCGGTGCTCTCTGACTTCGGCATCGCCAAGTCGATCGAGGACAATACCCAGTTCACCCAGGTCGGCTTCGCCGTCGGCACCCCCAGCTACATGAGCCCGGAGCAGGCCCGCGGGCAGGAGATCGACGGCCGCGCCGACCTCTACGCGCTGGGCGTGGTGCTCTACGAGATCCTCACCGGCAAGCTGCCCTACAACGGCAAGGACTCGCTCTCCACCGCCCTGGCCCACCTCACCGAGCCGCTGCCGGAACTGCCGATCGAGCAGGGCCGCTACCAGGACATCCTGCGCCAGTTGCTGGCCAAGGACCCGGCCGAGCGCTTCCCCACCGCCGGCGCGTTGATCGCCGCCCTCGACCGCCTGGCGCCGAGCGCCCTGGAAGCCACCCAGATCCGTCCGCTGGCGACGCCGCAGGGCTCGCCGCGAGCGAGCAACCCGCCGCCGGCCGAACCCGCGCCCCTGCCGTCCGCCGACCTCGGCGGCCTGCAACCGGTGTCGATCCAGTTGCCGCCGGTCACGCCCAGCGCCGGCGGCGCCACGCCGCCTCCGCCTCCGCCGTCGCAAGCGGCGAAACCGCCATCGCCCCCGCCGCCTCCGTTGCCGCCGGCGAAGCCACGTGCCGGCGGCAACGG
>NZ_SCND01000565.1:0-2362 GCF_005503585.1 Pseudomonas sp. 2VD | reverse complement strand
TTTCCCGCCTCGGCCGCCGACGCACGCCGGGCCTGCGTCGCGAGGAGGTGGCGCAGCTCGCCGGGGTCGGCGTGACCTGGTACACCTGGCTGGAGCAGGGCCGCGCGGTACGCGCCTCGGAGCAGGTGATCGGAGCCATCGCCCGGGCCCTGCTGTGCAACGAGACGGAAACCCACCACCTGTTCAACCTCGCCGGGCTGGCCGCGCCGACCTCGGCGCGGCGGGCGGTCTGCGAGAAGCCCTCGGCCGCCACCCAGGCCATCCTCGATGCCCTCGACCCGTTGCCGGCCATGGTGCAGAACGCCCGTTTCGACATCCGCGGCTACAACCGCGCCTATTGCCGGCTGGTGGGCATCGACCTGGCGGAGATCCCCGAGGAAGACCGCAACTGCATCTACCTGGCGCTGACCCACGAGCGCTGGCGCTACTGCATGGCCAACCGCGAGGAGGCGTTGCCGCGGATGGTCGGCTTCTTCCGCGCGGCAATGGTCGAGCGCATGGGCGATCCGCTGTGGGAGCGGCAGTTGCAGCGCTGCCTGGAGGCTTCGGCGGAGTTCCGCGAGATCTGGCGGCGCAACGAGGTGATGGGCATCGAAAACCAGCTCAAGCGCTTCCGTCATGCGCGCTGCGGCGAATTCGAACTGCAGCAGACCAACTGGTGGTCGGCGCCGAAGAACGGCGATCGCCTGCTGGTCTTCGTCCCCCTCGACGACCACGCCCGCGACTGCCTGGAGCAACTGTGAGTCGGCGCCCTGTCCCGTAGCCAGCGCCTGCTCGTCCTGCTGCAGATTCTGCGCCGGCACCGTTACCCGGTGGCCGGGCATGTGCTTGCCGGCGAACTGGGGATCAGCCTGCGCACGCTCTATCGCGATATCGCCATCCTGCGACAGCAGGGCGCGCACATCGAGGGCGGCGCCGGCGCCAGGCGTTGCTGCGCGAGTGGCGTGAACGGGAAAGCATCGCCGCGCAGTGAGCGACTGCTGCCGGAAACTGACAGACGGCCACCGCCTGCGGGTCTAGCGCCCGGCGCTGTAGCGGCTCAGAGCCGGAACTCCTCGGCGATCAGTTCGCCGAGGCGCTCCAGCGCCGGCGGCCGCTCTCCCGGGGCGAAGGCCAGGCGAATGCGGTGGGCGGGCAGTTCGGCGAAGCCCTCCGCCGGCCCCAGCACGCGCATCGTCGGGCCGACCCGCGCACGGTCGATCACGCCGATCGCCAGGCCGCCTTCGATGGCCGCTTCCAGCGCCGCCGCGCCGGGACTGCTGACCACCGTGCGCCAGCGCCGGCCCGTCGCGCCGAGGGCTTCCAGCAGCGCCTGCCGATAGGGACAACCCTGGCCGTGCAGGGCCAGCGGCAGCGGGCGTTGCGGATCGATCCGCAGGCCGTGGCCGGCGACCCACACCGGCTGGGTGCCGCCGATCTCGCGGGAGTGCCCGTCGTACGGGGTTTCGTCTTGCGCTTGCACCAGCAGGGCGAGGTCCAGCTGGCCGCGCCGCAGGCGTCCGGCCAGCCTGCCGCTGGCGTCGGTGAGCACCTCCAGCTCCAGCGCCGGCAGTTCCGCGCCGAGGCGTGGCAGGAGGCGGCCGAGCAGCTTGCCGGCGTATTCCTCGGAAATGCCGAAGCGCACCCGCAGTGGCTCTTCCCGTCTGCGCAACCCGGCGAGCACGCGGTCGTGGGTCTCCAGCAGCTCGGCGGTCTGGCGCTGGAACCGCTGCCCCAGCGGGGTCAGCCGCACCGACTGGTTGTCGCGCTCGAACAGCCGGCCGCCGGCCAGTTCCTCCAGGCGCCGGACGTGGGTGCTCACCGCCGAGGGGCTGCGGTTGAGGTGGCTGGCCGCGGCGAGAAAGCGGCCGAAGCGCAGGATGGCATGGAAGGTACGCAGCAGCTCGATATCCAGGTTGGCGCTCATGGTTCCGATTTCCTGCATGACTGGTGCAGATAGTTTCGTTTGATAGTAGCGGCGGAGGCCGCCTAGCCTCGACTCGAACCTGACCGACGGAGGCGAGCGATGCGCGCGACCACCTGCACCCCGCGAGCGATGCCCGGGGCGACCCGCCTGCTGGCCGTGCAACTGGGCATGGTACTGGCCTGGAGTTCCGGCTTCGTCGGCTACCGCTATGCCATGGAACAGGCGCCGGTGTTCCTCACCAGCTTCTGGCGTTTCGCCGTCTGCCTGGCGCTGCTGCTGCCCTTCGCCTGGGCCGGGCTGCGCCGGTTGTCGGCGCGCCAGTGGCGGCGCCAGGCGCTGATCGGGGCGTTGGCCTACGCGGGCTACATAGCGCCGATCGCCAAGGCCATCGAACTCGGCGTCTCGCCGGGCGTGGCGGCGCTGATGGCCGACCTGTTGCCGCTGCTGGTGGCCTTG
>NZ_SCND01000564.1:0-2364 GCF_005503585.1 Pseudomonas sp. 2VD | reverse complement strand
GGAATACGACCTCGAATACATCGCCAAGTGGTCGGTGTGGTTCGACCTCTACATCCTGTTCCGTACGGTGCCAGCCGTACTCCTGACCAAGGAAGTCTACTGATGAACGCCGTCGCCCCGCTGATCCCATGCATCGTTTCCGGCGGTTCCGGGACCCGCCTGTGGCCGGTTTCCCGGGAGAGCATGCCGAAACCCTTCATGCGCCTGGCCGATGACCAGAGCCTGTTGCAGAAGACCTTCCTGCGTATCGCCGGGCTGCCGGACGTCGCCCGCCTGCTCACGGTGACCAACCGCGACCTGCTGTTCCGTACCCTGGACGACTACCGCGCGGTCAACCGCAGCGGCCTGGCCCAGGACCTGTTGCTGGAGCCGGTGGGACGCAATACCGCGCCGGCCATCGCCGCCGCCGCGCTGCATGTGCAGGAGCACTTCGGCGACCAGGCGCAGTTGCTGATCCTTCCCGCCGACCACCTGATCCGCGACGAGCAGGCCTTCGCCGCGGCGGTGGCCGAGGCTCGCGAACTCGCGGCGCAGGGCTACCTGGTGACCTTCGGCATCACCCCGGAGCGCGCCGAGACCGGCTTCGGCTATATCGAACAGGGCGCCCCGCTGGGCAACGGCTTCCGGGTCGCGCGCTTCGTCGAGAAACCCGACCAGGCCACCGCTCAGTCCTACCTGGACAGCGGCAAGTACCTGTGGAATGCCGGCATGTTCTGCTTCCAGGCCGCCACCGTGTTGCAGGAACTGGAGCGCCACGCGCCGGAGGTGCTGATCGCCGCCCGCGCCGCCCTGGCCGACGGCAGCAGCCTGGAGAACGGCCAGTGCCGCCAGCGCGAGCTGGCCGCCGGGGCCTTCGCCGAGGCGCCGGACATCTCCGTCGACTACGCGCTGATGGAGCGCTCGGACAAGGTCGCCGTGGTGCCCTGCTCCATCGGCTGGAGCGACATCGGCTCCTGGCAGGCGCTGCGCGAACTCAGCGCGGCGGACGAGAACGGCAACCAGGTACGCGGCGAAAGCGTGCTGCACGACGTCAGCAACTGCTACATCGATTCGCCGAAGCGCCTGGTCGGCGCCGTCGGCGTGCACGACCTGATCATCGTCGACACCCCCGACGCCCTGCTGGTGGCCGACGCGGCGCGCAGCCAGGACGTCAAGTTCGTCGCCCAGGAACTCAAGCGTCGCGGCCACGACGCCTTCCGCCTGCACCGCACGGTCAGCCGGCCCTGGGGCACCTACACCGTGCTCGAGGAAGGCCGCCGCTTCAAGATCAAGCGCATCGTGGTGCGCCCCAAGGCTTCGCTGTCGTTGCAGATGCACCACCATCGCAGCGAGCACTGGATCGTGGTCAGCGGCATGGCGCTGGTGGAGAACGGCGAGCGCGAGTTTCTCCTCAACACCAACGAATCCACCTTCATCCCCGCCGGGCATAGCCACCGCCTGAGCAACCCGGGGATCATCGACCTGGTGATGATCGAGGTGCAGAGCGGCGAGTACCTCGGCGAGGACGACATCGTCCGCTTCAACGACATCTACGGTCGCGCCCCCGCCAGCGACGAGAAGAAAGCCTGATGCGCTGCGCCCTGGTCATTCCCACGCGCAACGCCGGCGCGCACCTGGACCGGCTGCTGCCGGCCCTGGCCGCGCAACGGCGGCAGCCGGACAGCATCCTGGTGGTGGACAGCCGCTCCAGCGACGACACGGTGGAGCGCTTCCGCGCCTTCGGCGCGCGGGTCGAGGTCATCGAGCCGGCCAGCTTCAACCACGGCGGGACGCGGCGCTGGGCCAGCCAGCAGGTCGAGGCCGACGCGCTGATCTACCTGACCCAGGACGCCATTCCCGCCTCGCCCGACAGTTTCGCCAACCTGCTCGACGAACTCTATGCCGAGGCCGACATCGGCGTGGCCTACGGCCGCCAGTTGCCGCACCCCGGCGCCGGCCTGCTCGGCGCCCAGGCGCGGCGCTTCAACTACCCGCCGGAAAGCCGCAGCAAGCGCCTGGCCGACGCCTCGGAACTGGGGATCAAGACCTGCTTCAGTTCCGACTCGTTCTCCGCCTACCGCAGCGACGCCCTGGCGGCCGTCGGCGGCTTCCCCGAAGACGTCATCGGCAGCGAGGACGCCTACGTCGCCGCGCGCCTGCTGCAGGCCGGCTACGCGGTGCGCTACGCGGCCAGCGCCGAGGTCTACCATTCCCACGATTACCGCTTGCTGGAAGAGTTCCGCCGCTATTTCGACATCGGCGTGTTCTACGGCCGCGAGCGTTGGATACGTGCCGCCTTCGGCGGCGCGGGTGGCGAGGGCAAGCGCTATGTCCTCGCCGAGATACAGGCCTTGCGTGCCGCCGGTGCCCTGTATCGCGTACCTG
>NZ_SCND01000563.1:0-2345 GCF_005503585.1 Pseudomonas sp. 2VD | reverse complement strand
GTCGGAGATGTTTATAAGAGTCAGGGCCCAGACCGCGCTGGCGGAGAGGCCGAAGGCGAAGGAGCGCATCATCACCAGGCGGGTGACGGTTGAGTACTGGGTGAAGCGCAGCGCCGCGGTGACGCCTTCGAGGATGCCTTCCGGCGGCAGGCTGCGCTTGGGCACGTCGCGCCGCCACTGCCAGATCGCCCAGATCAGGGCCATGTAGCAGAAGCTGTTGAACAGGAACACCCAGGCCGGTCCCACCGCGCTCAGCAACAGGCCGCCGAGGGCCGGGCCGGCGGCGCGGGCGACGTTGTAGTTGACGCTGTTGAGCAGCACCGCGTCGCTGACCATGCGCGCCGGCACCTGCTCGTTGACCGCCGCCTGCCAGGCCGGGATGGTCACCGACCCGCCGAGGGAGATCCAGAGGATGGAGATGATCAGCAGCACCGGGTCGAGGTAGCCGAGGAAGGCCAGCAGGGTGGCGAACATCGCTCCGGTCATCTCGAAGCTGAGCCCCCAGAGCATGATCTTGCGCCGGTCGTGGTTGTCGGCGATGACCCCGGAGAGGATCGACAGCAGCACCAGCGGCAGCGCCGCGGCGACCTGGATCATCGCCACCATCAGCGGGCTGGCGTGGGCGTCGGTGACCACCCAGGCGGCGGCCACCGACTGGGCCCAGGTGCCGAGGTTGGCGAACAGGTTGCAGATCCAGATGATGCGGAAGGCCTGGATCGAGAACGGCGCCCAGGTGCCGGTGCGTTCTGGCTTGGCCGCTTGGCCTTCGGGTTTGAGGGGCAGGTCGTGCTTGGGCGAAACGGACTGGAGCATCAGATGGGTGCCTTGTATCAGCGTGCCTGATGTCGGGAAAGTCTAGCCGCCTGGCGCCTGGGCGCCATTGATGGCGGTCATGGGGCCGGCCCGGCGTGGATAGACATTGGTCCGATGGCGCTATCGGAGAGTTCCGATGTCCAGGCAGGACAGTGCCCTGGGTGTCCCGCATTGGTAGGCTTGCCGGCACCGAGTCGAGACAAGAGCGAAAAGCCGATGAAGTTGCTGTTGCGTTGCCTGCTGCTGGGGGCGTGGGTCGTCTCGCCGAGCCTGTGGGCCTGGTCCAACCATACGGTGGGCAGCTACCTGGCATTGCGCGAGCTGGCGGCCATCCGCGAGGCGCCGGAAGTCGAGGTGGAGCCGCTGGAGGCGTTCCTCGCCGCCGAGCGCGGCGGACTGGCCGCCCTGCTGGATGAGCAGGAAGCCTACGCCCGTGCGCATATCGGCAACTACCCGGCGCGTCCGGACGCCCTGCGCTTCGCCGCCGAGGGCGAGGCCGGCGACTTGCGCCAGGCGTTCCTCGCGGCGCTGCGGGTCAACCCGGAGATCCGCCTGGCGCTGGCGATCCAGCCGCTTCCCGGGCAGGACCAGCCGCAGCGCCCGCACCTCAAGCCACAGGAGGTGCTGGTGTTCCAGAACCTCTCGCCGTGGACCGCCTGGCGTTTCATCCGCCTGGAGCCCGGCGAGCGAGTCGCGCCCCTGGCAGTGCTGGCCACCGCCGCCGACGAACCGGACTACGGCCACGACATCAACCTGTTCAGCGACAACCCCGGCGAGGCCGGCCAGCGCTACGGCTTCGGCACCCAGCCATTCGGCGACCCGCGCTTCGAGTTCAGCTCCCAGGCGCCGTTCCACATGGGCTTCTACCACGAGGCGGCGGTGATCTACAGCGGCGCGCCGTTCCTCGCCCGGGCCTGGCCGGAATGGCGTGCCTACCAGTACTTCGGCCTGTCCCGCTTCGCCTTCGCCAACGGTCATCCCTACTGGGGCTACCGGTTCCTTGGCTGGGGCATGCACTACATCCAGGACATCACCCAGCCCTACCACTCCACGCCGCTGCCCGGTGCCAGCCTGGCGGCGATGCTACAGATGGAGGGCAAGGCATTGCTCGGCTACCCGGAGGAAAAGCAGGCGGCCATCGAGCGTGTCGCGAACCGCCATACCGCGGTGGAGAAATACCAGTTCGACTGGCTGCGCCAACTGCTCCGCGACGGCCGCCCGCAGCCGATGCTCGACGCCTACGCCGACACCCGCCGCGACGGTGCCTATCCGGCCTATTCGCCGACCTACTTGCGCGAGGTGGTGGCCGCCGAGTCGAACGCCCACGCCGCGGCCTTCGACGCCGCCATCGGCGAATGGCTGGCCGCCCGCCCGGCCTCCGCCGCGCAGGACTTCAGCGAGAGCAACCAGCCACGCCCCGAGGCCCACGACAATGCGGTGCTGAACGCGCAACTGATCGAACTGATCGGGCATTTCGGCGCGCATAGCCGGAACATCGCCAGGGCGGCGTTGGAGACGGAGGAGGGTGGGGC
>NZ_SCND01000562.1:0-2370 GCF_005503585.1 Pseudomonas sp. 2VD | reverse complement strand
GGTCAATGCTGCGCCCGCAAAAGGAGGGCGTGGCTGATGCCTATGAGCCTGAACCAACTGTTTCCCCAGGCCGAGCGCGATCTGCTGATCCGCGAGCTGACCCTGGATAGCCGCGGCGTTCGTCCGGGCGACCTGTTCCTGGCGGTGCCGGGCGGGCGCCAGGATGGTCGTGCGCACATCGCCGATGCCCTGGCCAAGGGCGCGGCTGCCGTGGCTTACGAGGCGGAAGGCGCCGGAGAGCTGCCGCCCAGCGATGCGCCGCTGATCGCGGTGAAGGGGCTGGCCGCGCAACTGTCGGCGGTCGCCGGGCGTTTCTACGGCGAGCCGAGCCGCGGGCTGGACCTGATCGGCGTCACCGGCACCAACGGCAAGACCAGCGTCAGCCAACTGGTGGCCCAGGCCCTGGATCTGCTCGGCGAGCGCTGCGGCATCGTCGGCACCCTCGGCACCGGTTTCTACGGCGCCCTGGAGAGCGGCCGGCACACCACGCCGGACCCGCTCGCGGTGCAAGCCACGCTGGCCACGCTGAAGCAGGCCGGCGCCCGCGCGGTAGCGATGGAAGTGTCTTCCCACGGCCTCGACCAGGGCCGCGTGGCGGCGCTCGGTTTCGATATCGCGGTGTTCACCAATCTGTCCCGCGACCACCTCGACTATCACGGCTCGATGGAAGCCTATGCCGCCGCCAAGGCCAAGCTGTTCGCCTGGCCGGGCCTGCGCTGCCGGGTGATCAACCTGGACGACGATTTCGGCCGTCGACTGGCCGGCGAGGAACAGGACTCGGAGCTGATCACCTACAGCCTCACCGACAGCTCGGCGTTCCTCTATTGCCGCGAAGCGCGCTTCGGCGACGCCGGCATCGAGGCGGCACTGGTCACTCCGCACGGCGAGGGCCTGCTGCGCAGCCCATTGCTCGGCCGCTTCAACCTGAGCAACCTGCTGGCGGCGGTCGGTGCGTTGCTTGGCCTGGGTTATCCCCTGGGCGATATCCTCCGCACCTTGCCGCAACTGCAGGGGCCGGTCGGTCGCATGCAGCGCCTGGGAGGCGGCGACAAGCCGCTGGTGGTGGTGGACTACGCGCATACTCCCGACGCCCTGGAAAAAGTCCTGGAGGCCCTGCGTCCGCACGCGGCCGCGCGCCTGCTGTGCCTGTTCGGCTGCGGTGGCGATCGCGATGCCGGCAAGCGTCCGTTGATGGCTGCGATCGCCGAACGCCTGGCGGATGGGGTGCTGGTCACCGACGACAACCCGCGCACCGAGGCCAGTGCGGCGATCATCGCCGATATCCGCAAAGGCTTCGCTGCCGCTGACAAGGTTACCTTCCTGCCGTCGCGCGGTGAGGCGATCGCCCATCTGATCGCTTCCGCTGCGGTGGATGACGTGGTGCTCCTGGCTGGCAAGGGTCACGAGGATTATCAGGAGATCGACGGCGTACGCCATCCGTTCTCCGACATCGAGCAGGCCGAGCGCGCCCTGGCCGCCTGGGAGGTGCCGCATGCTTGAGCCTCTTCGCCTCAGCCAGTTGACGGTCGCGCTGGACGCCCGCCTGATCGGCGAGGACGCCGTCTTTTCGGCGGTTTCCACCGACAGTCGCGCCATCGGGCCCGGCCAACTGTTCATTGCCCTGAGTGGGCCGCGTTTCGACGGCCACGACTATCTCTCCGAGGTTGCCGCCAAGGGCGCGGTGGCTGCGCTGGTGGAGCGCGAAGTCGCCGACGCGCCCCTGCCGCAATTGCTGGTGCGCGATACCCGTGCGGCCCTGGGGCGACTGGGCGCGCTGAACCGGCGCAAGTTCACCGGCCCGCTGGCGGCCATGACGGGCTCCAGCGGCAAGACCACGGTCAAGGAGATGCTCGCCAGCATCCTGCGTACCCAGGCCGGCGATGCCGAGTCGGTGCTGGCTACCCGTGGCAATCTGAACAACGACCTCGGCGTACCGCTGACCCTGCTGCAACTGGCGCCGCAGCACCGTAGCGCAGTGATCGAACTGGGCGCCTCGCGCATCGGCGAGATCGCCTACACGGTCGAGCTGACCCGCCCCCACGTGGCGATCATCACCAATGCCGGCACCGCCCATGTCGGCGAGTTCGGCGGACCGGAGAAGATCGTCGAGGCGAAGGGCGAGATACTCGAAGGGCTGGCCGCCGACGGCACCGCCGTGCTGAACCTGGACGACAAGGCCTTCGACACCTGGAAGGCCCGTGCCAGCGGCCGTCCGTTGCTGACTTTCTCCCTCGACCGGCCCCAGGCCGATTTCCGCGCCGCCGATCTGCAGCGCGATGCGCGCGGCTGCATGGGCTTCAGGCTGCAGGGCGTAGCGGGTGAAGCGCAGGTCCAGCTCAACCTGCTGGGGCGGCACAATGTCGCCAATGC
>NZ_SCND01000561.1:0-2385 GCF_005503585.1 Pseudomonas sp. 2VD | reverse complement strand
AGGTCGGCCAGCAGGTTCTCGATGGCCTGGGAGTCGCCCAGCTCGGCGTCGCGCGCGTGGAGCACGGCCGGGGTGCCGTCGGGCTTCTTCTCGATCAGGTGGACGATGGCGTGATGGATCGGCATGTCAGGTTCGACCTTTCAGGTAATCGGCGGCGCCGCGCAGGTTTCCGCGATGCTGCGGGACACGCCGCTGGCGCGCCCGCGGATCGGCCAGTTTACCCGAGGTTGCCGGCTTCTGCCTGCGTCGCCTGGCGTTCCTGCAGACCGTGCAGGCGCTTGATCACGAAGTTCAGGTGCAGGTGCAGCTCGTACAGCTCGTGGTAGTAGGAGAGCGGCACCTCCACGGTGTTCAGCTCGCTCTCCAGTTTCTCCAGCCGTTCGATCTCGCTTCTCAGTTGCTCGGCGTCGGTGCCGCTGTCGAGCTTGCGGTCGATGTCGCGGATGTAGCGGTACCAGCGGTAGATGCGCGCGCGGATGCGCCAGCGATACAGCGGGCCGATGGACTTCATCAGCGGGATGAGGATGGCGATGAACGGGATCAGCAGGATGATGTAGCGGTCCGCCAGGGAGGCGATGCGGAACGGCAGGTAGCGCTGCAGCAGCGGCAGGCCGCTCTTGTAGTAGCGCTCGGCGTCCTCGTGCAGGCGCAGGGTGCGCGGCTCGGCGCTGGGGAAGGCGCCGGGCTTGTCGAGCAGGCTGCCGTCCTTCATCACCTCGCGGGCGGCTTCCAGCACCAGCGGGATCAGCGCCGGGTGGAAGCGCTCGTTGATCACCAGGGTGGCCACCGGCGACAGGGTGCTGATGTTTCGTTCCGGCACGTTGCGCGGCAGGTTGAGCAGGCCTTCGCCGACCTCGACCCGCTTGAGGAACGGCAGGCGCGCCTCGTAGGCGGCGCTGCGGCGGAAGTTGACCAGGCGAAGCTGGTCGTTGTCGGCCAATTTCTGGATCGCCGGGTTCTCCGCCGGGCCGACGATGAACGCCGCGTCCAGCTTGCCGGCCAGCAGGTCGTCGACCACCGCGTTGCCGCCGCGGGCTTCCCAGGTGATCGGATAGTGTCCCGGGGCGATGTCGTTGGCCTGCAGGATCGCCTCGGTGGCGGCGCGGGTGCCGCTGCCGTCGCTGCCGATGGCCAGGCGCAGGTGCAGCAGGTCGCTGAGCTGGTCGATGTGCACGTTGCTGCGGTGGAACAGCCAGAGCGGCTCCTGGTAGACCGCGCCGAGGGTCTGCAACTGGCGCGCCTGCCCGGCTTCGAGCTGGCGCTCCTGGCCGCTCTGGACCAGGGCGATGTCGACCTCGCCGGTGCCGAGCAGGCGCTCCAGGTTGTCGCGCGAGCCGGCGCTGGGCACCAGCTTCAGTTCGAAGCCCTGTTCCTTGAGCTTTTCCCTGAGCTTGCCGGCGAACACGGCGTAGCCGCCGCCCTCGGCGCCGGTGGCCATGGTCGCGCTCATCGGCGGCGGCGGGGCGACGAAATAGAACACCGCGGCGACCAGGGCGGCGATCACCGGGATCAGCCAGAGGTTGGCGCGGATCAGGATGGCGAGGTCCTTGAGCAGGTGCTTGATGCGATTCATGAGCGGTCCTTGTGCTGCTCTCCAGAAGGGTATGGCGGATGCGGGCGGGCGCACTCCTCAGCGTAGCCGAGGGTCACCGGCGGTCCGTGCGGAACTGCCGGCAGAGCACCCGGTGGCGATGCCGGAAGATGCGGGTGAGGAACCAGCGTACCAGCCCGGCGGCGAATAGCGGGCGCACGGTCAACTGGTCGACCAGCAGGCATTCCCCGGCCTCGCCCGGAGCCGGCAGGATGCGTCGCTCGTGGCGCCAGAGGCGCATGCCGGTCATCGGCGACTGTTCGATGAAGCCGCGGCCGGGCGTCAGCTCCAGCAGGGTCAGTTGCGAAGTGCCCAGCGGCAGCAAGCCGAACAGGCGCATGTGGCTGCGGAACAGCGGGCGCCGGGGCACCACCTCCAGGTCTTCGAGGCTGTGGATACCGGGCGGTACGCTCATGCTCAGCAACGGGCGTATCTCGCGGAGTATCCCGTCCACCGAGGTGATCCACCGCCAGAGCTGTTCGGGGCTGGCCTGCAGGCGCGATTCGAAATGCAGGCTGATATTCATCGCAGGCTCCTGCTAGGGTTGTGGGAGGACGCGCTGTCCATGGCGCCCGTGCCGTGCAAGCCTAAGCCAGACGAACCGAGACGTCGAACCGAAGGAGGACGCCATGCTGATCCGCGCCGCAACCTCGACCCTGCTGGTGGTCGATATCCAGGAACGCCTGCTGCCGGCCATCGACGACGGCCCGGCGCTGGTCGAGTACAGCCAGTGGTTGTTGCGCGTGGCCCGCGCACTGGACGTGCCGGTGCTGGCCAGCGAGCAGTACAGCAAG
>NZ_SCND01000560.1:0-2397 GCF_005503585.1 Pseudomonas sp. 2VD | reverse complement strand
TTATGATTAGCTATGTCACGTGTCTAGTGCTTCTTTTCTGTTTTTGATCGTATCGCGACCACCTAGCTCTCTAAGTCACGGTTCGTCGGCAGCGGCAGATGACCTTGCCCTCGCGGATCTGCTCCTGCAGGCCCTGCCAGTATTTGGCGTCGTAGAGGTTGCCGTGCAGCTTGGCGAATAGCCGGCGCTGGTTGAGGTCGACGAACAGGAAGCGCGGGAATTCTTCCGGGAACACGTCGTTGGGCCCCACCGAATACCAGGGCTCGGACGACATCTCGTCCTCGGGGAAGCGCGGCTCGGGGATGTAGCGGAAGTTCACCTCGGTGAGGTAGCAGATCTCGTCGTAGTCGTAGAACACCACCCGGCCATGGCGAGTCACGCCGAAGTTCTTCAGCAGCATGTCGCCGGGGAAGATGTTCGCTGCCGCCAGTTGCTTGATCGCCAGCCCGTAGTCGTTCAGCGCCTCGCGGGTCTGCGCCTCGCTGGCGTTCTCCAGGTAGATGTTCAGCGGGGTCATGCGCCGCTCCGTCCAGCAGTGGCGGATCAGCACCACGTCGCCTTCCATCACCACCGTCGACGGCGCCACTTCCAGCAGTTCTGCCAGGCACTCCGGCTCGAACTTGCTCACCGGGAAGCGGAAGTCGGCGAACTGCTGGGTGTCGGCCAGGCGTCCGACCCGGTCGTGGTTCTTCACCAACTGGTACTTCTGGATCACCGTGGCGTGGTCGACGCTCTTCGAAGGGTTGAAGCGGTCCTTGATGATCTTGAACACCGTGTTGAAGCCGGGCAGGGTGAACACGCTCATCACCATGCCGCGCACGCCGGGGGCCATGACGAAGCGGTCGTCGGTGGTCGCCAGGTGGTTGATTAGGGCGCGGTAGAACTCGCTCTTGCCCTGCTTGTAGAAGCCGATCGACGTGTACAGCTCGGCCAGGTGCTTGCCCGGCAGCAGGCGCTTGAGGAAGGCCACCAGCTCGGCCGGCACCGGCACGTCGACCATGAAGTAGGAGCGGGTGAAGGAGAAGATGATCGAGACTTCCGCCTCGTCGGTGATCACCGTGTCGAACTGGATGCCGTGGCCCTCGCGGTGCAGCAGCGGGAACACCAGCGGCCACTGCTCGTCCGGGGTGAACAGGCGGCCCACCAGGTAGGCGCCCTTGTTGCGATAGAACACCGAGCCGATCAGCTCGATGGCCAGGTCCGGGTCCTTGCACACCCAGTCCGGCAGGTTGCTGTGCAGCAGTGCGTCGATCCGTTCGAGGTCGCGCTCGCGGTCGTCGTAGGGCACGTCGAAGCGGTAGTCGTCGAAGATCTTCTCCAGCGCCTGGCGCAGGTCGCCGCCCGGCCGGTAGGTGCGGGTGTAGGGCGCGCGGGCGTGGGCGCGCAGCGAGGGCCGGGTGGTGTGCACGAACATCGTGCCGTCGCTGATGTTGTCGTGGCTGAACAGCCCGCAGAAGATCGAGTTGAACCAGGTCTCGGCCAGCTCGTCGTCCAGCCGCAAGTCGATCTGCGCGATGTAGGCGCTCTTGATGATCGGCCAGCGCTCCACGTCCAGCAGCTCGCTGTCGGCCAGCCCCGCGCGCAGCCCGGCCACCGTCTCGGCGACCTTTTCCTCGTAGAGGTTGATCCGCTGCGCCGAGGCGCGCTGCGCTTCCTGCCACTGCGCCTGCTCGAAGCGGGCACGGGCGCCGTCGGTGATCTCGCGGAACTGCTCTCGGTAATCGTCGAAACCGCGCAGGATGAGGGCGGCGATTTCGCTGGCTGGGGCGCTCTGGACCATGCTGGCGTCCTTTCGTTGTTCGAAGGTCGAGCTTAGCCAGAGCCGCGCGGCAGGGAAAGCGCGATCTCCGACCGGCTGGTCGAGCCCGGCGCAGACGCTTATGCTGGGTGGCCAGACAGCCCAGGGATGACCGCAATGACCGCCGAATCGCCGACGATCCGCCTCGAACGCTACAGCGAGCGCCACGTGGAAGGCCTCACCGCCCTGTACAACGACCCCGCCGTGGCCCGCCAGGTCCTGCAGATGCCCTACCAGTCGGTGGAGCAGCGCCGCAAGCGCCTGCACGACAGCGTGGACGACGACCGCCTGCTGATCCTCGTCGCCTTGCACCAGGGGGACGTCATCGGCAGCGCCAGCCTCGAACAGCACCCGCGCATCCGCCGCAGCCACAGCGGCAGCATCGGCCTGGGCGTCGCCGTCGCCTGGCAGGGCAAGGGCGTCGGCAGCCGCCTGCTCGGCGAACTGCTGGACATCGCCGACAACTGGATGAACCTGCGCCGCGTCGAACTCACCGTCTACACCGACAACGCCCCGGCGCTGGCGCTGTATCGCAAGTTCGGCTTCGAGACCGAAGGAGAGATGCGCGATTACGCGGTGCGGGATGGGCGCTTCGTGGA
>NZ_SCND01000559.1:0-2402 GCF_005503585.1 Pseudomonas sp. 2VD | reverse complement strand
AACTGCTACCACCTGTACCCGGCCCACGCCGCGTTCGGCGGCTACAAGAAGTCCGGCGTCGGTCGCGAGACGCACAAGATGATGCTCGACCACTACCAGCAGACCAAGAACCTCCTGGTGAGCTACGACATCGACCCGCTGGGCTTCTTCTGAGCGGTCCTCAGCCGCCGCGGATCGCTCCGACCCGCGGCCTTTCCGCCAAGGCACCTGCGGGTGCGCTCGTCCCGCGTCCCGACGCGGCTTTCCCCATGGCGGGTTCTGGCGCGACGCGGCCCTGGCCGCGTCTTTTTTTTCGCCTCGCCGCCGCCCCGGCATGGACTAGGCTTCTGCCCTGCACCAGGGCGAACCAGGGGGGCGCAACGGCGATCTCCCGGCGAACCTTGGGCGGAACAGGCAGTCCCTACCAAATCAGGGGGAAAACTCCTTCGAAAGTCTCATTCGGAGCGAGCCCCGCTGATGTTTAACTCGACCTGCCGGAATCGCCCGGCCCCACCAGAGAGGATCGACCCCATGTGGACCAAGCCCAGCTTCACCGACCTGCGTCTCGGTTTCGAAGTGACCCTCTACTTCGCCAACCGCTGATCCGTTCGGCCCCGGTCTTCCGGGGCCTCCCTCCAGCCCGCGGGGCAGACCCATGCACATCCGTATTCTCGGTTCGGCCGCCGGCGGCGGCTTCCCCCAGTGGAACTGCAACTGCCGCAACTGTCGCGGGGTCCGCGACGGCAGCGTAGCGGCCCAGCCACGCACGCAATCCTCCATCGCCCTGTCCGACGACGGCGAGCGCTGGATCCTCTGCAACGCCTCGCCCGACATCCGTGCCCAGATCGCCGCCTTCCCGGCCCTCCAGCCGGCGCGTCGGCCGCGCGATACGGCGATCGGCGCGATCGTCCTGCTCGACAGCCAGATCGACCACACCACCGGCCTGCTCAGCCTGCGCGAAGGCTGCCCGCACGAAGTCTGGTGCACGCAGATGGTCCACCAGGACCTCAGCGAAGGCTTCCCGCTGTTCCCCATGCTTTCCCACTGGAACGGCGGCCTGCGCCACCGGCCGATCGCCCTCGATGGCGAGCCTTTCGCCATCCCGGCCTGTCCGCGCCTGCGCTTCACCGCGATCCCCCTGCGCAGCAGCGCGCCGCCGTATTCCCCGCATCGCGGCGATCCGCATCCGGGCGACAACATCGGCCTGTTCGTCGAGGACCTCGATAGCGCCGGTACGCTGTTCTATGCGCCGGGCCTCGGCGAGGTGGACGAGGCGCTGCTCGAATGGATGCGCCGCGCCGACTGCCTGTTGGTGGACGGTACGCTCTGGCGCGATGACGAGATGCTGGTTTGCGAGGTCGGCGACAAGCTCGGCCGGCAGATGGGGCACCTGGCGCAGAGCGGGCCGGGCGGCATGCTCGAGGTGCTGGCGAAGGTGCCGGCCGCGCGCAAGGTGCTTATCCACATCAACAACACCAATCCCATCCTCGACACCGCTTCGGCCGAACGCGCCGAGCTGGATGCCAGTGGCATCGAAGTGGCCTGGGATGGCATGCACATCCAGCTGTAGGGGGCCAACATGAGCCGTGCCGCCATGGATCGCGCCGAATTCGAACGGGCGCTGCGCGACAAGGGACGCTACTACCATATCCACCATCCGTTCCATGTCGCGATGTACGAGGGCCGTGCCAGTCGCGAACAGATCCAGGGCTGGGTGGCGAACCGTTTCTACTACCAGGTCAACATCCCGCTGAAGGACGCGGCGATCCTGGCCAACTGTCCCGACCGCGAGGTCCGCCGCGAGTGGATCCAGCGTATCCTCGACCACGACGGCGCCCCCGGCGAGGCGGGCGGCATCGAGGCCTGGCTGCGCCTGGCGGAAGCGGTGGGCCTGGAGCGCGAGCAGGTGCTGTCCGAGGAGCGGGTGCTGCCCGGCGTGCGCTTCGCCGTCGACGCCTACGTCAACTTCGCCCGTCGCGCCAGTTGGCAGGAGGCGGTGAGCAGTTCGCTGACCGAACTCTTCGCCCCGCAGATCCACCAGTCGCGGCTGGACAGCTGGCCGCGCCACTATCCGTGGATCGAGGCGGCCGGCTACGAGTATTTCCGCAGTCGCCTGGCCCAGGCCCGGCGCGACGTCGAGCACGGCCTGCGGATCACCCTGGAGCACTATCGGACCCGCGAGGCACAGGAACGCATGCTGGATATCCTGCAATTCAAGCTGGACGTGTTGTGGAGCATGCTCGACGCGATGAGCATGGCCTACGAACTCGAACGCCCGCCGTACCACACGGTGACCCGCGAGCGGGTCTGGCATCGGGGGCTGGCATCATGAGCCTGCCGTCGCTCGACAGCGTGCCCATGCTGCGCCGGGGCTTCCGCTTCCAGTTCGAACCGGCCCAGGACTGCCATGTGCTGCTCTACCC
>NZ_SCND01000055.1:0-23627 GCF_005503585.1 Pseudomonas sp. 2VD | reverse complement strand
GCCGTAGCCTGAGCCGGCTGTTCGGCGCCGAGACCGGCATGAGCTTCGCGCAATGGCGGCAACTGGCGCGACTGCACGCGGCCGTCGAACGGCTGGCAGCGGGCCAGGCGGTCGGCGAGATCGCCTGGTCGCTCGGCTACGAAAGCCCGAGCAGCTTCGCCAGTGCCTTCCGCGCAGTATTCGGCGAGACGCCGTCCGGCTATTCCAGTCGCGCCAACGAAGCGCTAGCCTGAACCTTCCGCGCCACGAGCCTTTCCCCATGAGCCACGCCAATACGCCCCGCGACTGGGTTCGACGCGCCCCGCAACACGGTGCGGTGGAACGCATCGAGGCTTACTTCGCCGGCCACGGCTACGATCCACATCGCCACGACACCTATGCCATCGGCCAGACCCTGGCCGGGGTGCAGAGCTTCCGCTATCGCCGCAGCCAGCGCCACAGCCTGCCGGGCGGCTGCCTGGTGCTGCATCCCGACGAGCTGCACGACGGCGAGGCCGGCAGCCAGGAAGGGTTCCGCTACCGGATGCTCTACGTCGAGCCGGCGCTGATCCAGCAGGCCCTCGGCGGCCGGCCGCTGCCGTTCGTGCGCGGGGGCTTGTCCGACGACCCGCGCCTGATCGCCGCCAGCCGGGCCCTGCTACAGGCCATGGATACCCCGCTGGAGCCGCTGGAAGAACAGGACGCCCTGTTCGAACTGGCCCACGCCCTCGACGCCGTGGCCGGCAACCGGGCGCGCGGCAGGCGCCACTTCGACTTCGTCGCCGCCGAGCGCGCCCGGCAGTACATCCACGCGCACCTGGAGCGCCCGCTGGGCCTCGACGAACTGGCGCAGGTCGCCCAGCGCGAACGCTGGAGCCTGTCGCGCGATTTCCGCGCGCTGTTCGGCACCAGCCCCTACCGCTACCTGATCCAGCGCCGGCTGGACATCGCCCGCCGGCTGATGCTCGGCGGCCAGACGCTGGCCGAAGCCGCGCTTGCCGCCGGTTTCACAGACCAGAGCCACATGACCCGCCATTTCGGCCAGAGCTACGGCCTGCCACCGGCACGCTGGCTGCGTATGCTCGGCCGCGCCTAGCCAGGTTGCACGATTATCCAAGACCGCCCGCTCCGTAGCCGCCTACCCTGGCGCCAGAGACCAACCACCGGAGCGCACCGATGTCCACCAGCACAACCCAAGCGATCAACTTCGCCGCCAAGCTCGCCCTGTTCGACGACCGCTGGCAACCCAGGGTGATCGCCCAGATGAACGACTACCAGTTCAAGCTGGTGAAGATCGAAGGCGACTTCGTCTGGCACAGCCACGCCGACACCGACGAGACCTTCATCGTCCTCGCCGGTCGCCTGCGCATCGATTTCCGCGACGGCGCGGTGCACCTGGGCCCCGGCGAGATGTATGTGGTGCCGCGCGGCGTGGAGCACAAGCCGTTCGCCGAGGGCGAGGTGCGCATGCTCCTGGTGGAGCCCTGCGGCGTGCGCAACACCGGCGACCAGGGCGGCGAGCGGACGGCGGTCAACGATCTGTGGATCTGAAACCGCGCCCACGAAAAAGCCCGGCTCGCTGGCCGGGCTCTTTCGCTGCGGGTCGTCCTCAATCGGCGACGTGGATCACCACCCGGCCGCGCTTCGGACAGGTTTCCATGTAGCGGTGCGCCTCGACCACCTGGTCGAACTCGAATACCCGGTCGACCACCGGCTTGAGCAGGCGATCGCGGGTCAGTTGCTCGATGTGCGCGAGGGCCTTGCTCACCGACTCGTCGTTGCGTTCCAGGCCCATCTCCGGATGACCGGTGAAATCCATCAGGCAGTGGCGGTAGAACTGCAGATGCTTCTTGAACGCGGCGCAGGCCGGGAACGCCGACTCGTTGCCGCCGTTGCAGCCATACAGCACCAGCTTGCCGCGGGTGGCGGAGACATCGCCGAGCAGGGTCATCTGCGGGCCGCCCAGTTCGTCGAGGATGACGTTGACGCCCTTGCCCTCGGTGAAGCGCTCGACTTCCAGGACCAGGTCCTGCTCGTCGGTCACCACCACCTTGTCGGCGCCCTGCTCGCGGAGGAACTCGCGCTCCTCGGCGGACTTGGTGGAAGCGATCACCCGCGCGCCGAGAGCCTTGGCCAACTGGATCGAGACCGGCCCGTACATGCGCGCCGCCTCGGTGATCAGCACGGTCTGCCCGGCCTTCAACCCGGCCAGGTCGACCAGGCCGAAATAGGCCACCAGCAGGCCGGTGTAGTAGACGCTGGCCTCCACCGGGGTGAGTACCTCGGGGTAGACCGCCAGGGCCGCGCGTGGCATCAGCACCACGTCGCCATAGGCCGGATAATGATCGGGGGTATGGGCGGGGAAACTGGCCACGCGGGAACCCAGCGGCAGGTCGCCGACGCCGGCGCCGACCGCCAGCACCTCGCCGGCCAGTTCGAAGCCGAGACCGGACGGCAGCGCAGCCTGCTCCGGGGCCAGGTTCTGACGCCAGAGCACATCCTTCCAGCTCACGCCGATCGCCTGGACACGCACCAGGACTTCCCCTGCGGCCGGCGCCGGGGTCGGCAGCTCTTCGCATTTGAGGACCTCTGGCGGGCCAAACTGATGAAAACGGATCACTCGGGACATCGCAAACCTCTGCAGTGCATCACGGGGTGAATAACCTCATGGGTTGTGACTGTATCCGCCCATGCCTGACAAAACCACCCGTCGTTATTGATAATGGCTATGCCTGTCAGTGATCCTATGCCCCTCCGGCACCTCGCCAGGCCCCGCCCCGTCTCGCACGCAAGGCTTGACGGCGAGCCCCCGCGGTTGCAGCCTCTAGCCCCTGGAAACGAGGAACGCCATGAACCGAAACGACCTGCGCCGCGTCGATCTGAACCTGCTGATCGTGTTCGAGACTCTGATGCACGAACGCAGCGTGACCCGCGCCGCAGAGAAACTGTTCCTCGGCCAGCCGGCCATCAGCGCCGCGCTGTCGCGCCTGCGCACGCTGTTCGACGACCCGCTGTTCGTCCGTACCGGACGCAGCATGGAGCCCACCGCGCGAGCCCAGGAAATCTTCGCCCACCTGTCGCCGGCGCTGGACTCCATCTCCGCCATGAGTCGCGCCAGCGAGTTCGATCCGGCGACCAGCACCGCGGTGTTCCGCATCGGCCTTTCCGACGACGTCGAGTTCGGCCTGCTGCCGCCCCTGCTCCGCCGCCTGCGCGCAGAGGCGCCGGGGATCGTCCTCGTCGTGCGCCGCGCCAACTATCTATTGATGCCGAACCTGCTGGCCTCGGGGGAGATCTCGGTGGGCGTCAGCTACACCGACGAACTGCCGGCCAACGCCAAGCGCAAGACCGTGCGCCGCAGCAAGCCGAAGATCCTCCGCGCCGACTCCGCGCCCGGCCAGCTGACCCTCGACGACTATTGCGCGCGACCGCACGCGCTGGTGTCCTTCGCCGGCGACCTCAGCGGCTTCGTCGACGAGGAACTGGAGAAATTCGGCCGCAAGCGCAAGGTGGTCCTGGCGGTGCCGCAGTTCAACGGCCTCGGCACCCTCCTCGCCGGCACCGACATCATCGCCACCGTGCCCGACTACGCCGCCCAGGCGCTGATCGCCGCCGGCGGCCTGCGCGCCGAGGACCCGCCGTTCGAGACCCGCGCCTTCGAACTGTCGATGGCCTGGCGCGGCGCCCAGGACAACGACCCGGCGGAACGCTGGCTGCGCTCGCGGATCAGCATGTTCATCGGCGATCCGGACAGTCTCTGAGCCCTCCGGCGGCTACCTGCACGAGGCGTCGCAACGGGGAAATCGATCGCGCACCGCGAGCCTGTGGCTTATTCCATCGAAAGCACTGTCCATAACCATCGACTGTTACAGAAAACGAAAAACCATGTATCACTGTTCGTGATAATCAAAATCTCATCGTTCGATTAGTTCCCTGCCGGAGCAGCCCGCAGACTTCGCCAATCCCGAAAAACCGACTGGCGGAGTCAAGCATGGAACAGTCATCCCACTTCTTCTGGCGCTACCCCCTCGCACTCGCGGCCGTACTGGTCCTGAGCGCCTGCGGCAAGGCCCCGGAAACCACCCAAGGCATGGCGGCGCCCAAGGTCAGCGTCGCCGAAGTCATCGAACAACCGCTGAACGAGTGGGACGAATTCACCGGCCGCCTGGAAGCCCCGGAATCGGTGGAGCTGCGCCCGCGGGTATCGGGCTACATCGACCGCGTGGCCTTCCATGAAGGCGCCCTGGTGAAGAAAGGCGACCTGCTGTTCCAGATCGACCCGCGCCCGTTCGAGGCCGAGGTCAAGCGCCTCGAAGCCCAGCTGCAACAGGCCCGCGCGGCCCAGGCGCGGAGCGTCAACGAAGCCCAGCGCGGCGAACGCCTGCGCGCCAGCAACGCGATCTCCGCGGAACTCGCCGACGCCCGCACCACCGCCGCCCAGGAAGCCAAGGCGGCGGTCGCCGCGACCCAGGCGCAACTGGACGCGGCACGCCTGAACCTGAGCTTCACCCGGATCACCGCGCCGATCGATGGTCGCGTCAGCCGCGCCGAGGTCACCGCCGGCAACCTGGTCAACTCCGGGGAGACCCTGCTCACCACCCTGGTCAGCACCGACAAGGTCTACGCCTACTTCGACGCCGACGAGCGCGTGTTCCTCAAGTACGTCGAGCTGGCCCGCCAGGCCGGTCGCGACACGCGCAGCGAGAGCCCGGTGTACCTCGGCCTGAGCAGCGAGGACGGCAACCCGCACCTGGGCCGGCTGGACTTCCTCGACAACCAGGTCAACCCGCGTACCGGCACCATCCGCGGCCGCGCCGTGTTCGACAACGCCAAGGGCGAGTTCACCCCGGGCCTCTACGTGCGCCTGAAGCTGGTCGGCAGCAAGACCTACGCCGCCACCCTGATCAAGGACGAAGCGGTCGGCACCGACCTGGGCAAGAAGTTCGTGCTGGTCCTGGATGGCGACAACAAGACCGTCTACCGCACCGTCGAGATGGGACCGAAGCTGGAGGGCCTGCGCATCGTCCGCAGCGGCCTGAGCAAGGGCGACCGGATCGTCGTGAATGGCCTGCAGCGGGTCCGCCCGGGCATGCAGGTGGATCCGCAGAAGGTCGAGATGGCCAGCGCCGACACCCTGGCCACCCTCGCGCGCCTGCGGCAGTCGGTCGGCGACAGCGAACCACCGAAGGTGGCGGCGTCCAAGGACAACGCCACTCGCAACGAGCCGCGCGGCTGAGCGCGGCGATAGGAAGAACCGATGAATTTCTCCCAATTCTTCATCCAGCGGCCGATCTTCGCCGCGGTGCTGTCGCTGCTGATCCTGATTGGCGGCGCCATCTCCCTGTTCCAGCTACCCATCAGCGAATACCCGGAAGTGGTGCCGCCGACCGTCGTGGTCCGCGCCAACTTCCCCGGCGCCAACCCGAAAGTCATCGGCGAGACCGTCGCCTCTCCCTTGGAACAGGCGATCACCGGGGTGGAGAACATGCTCTACATGTCCTCCCAGTCGACCTCCGACGGCAAGCTGACCCTGACCATCACCTTCGCCCTCGGCACCGACCTGGACAACGCCCAGGTGCAGGTGCAGAACCGCGTCACCCGGACCGAGCCGAAGCTCCCGGAAGAAGTGACCCGGCTCGGCATCACCGTCGACAAGGCCTCGCCCGACCTGACCATGGTCGTGCACCTGACCTCGCCGGATAACCGCTACGACATGCTCTACCTGTCGAACTACGCGGTGCTCAACGTGAAGGACGAACTGGCCCGCCTCGACGGCGTCGGCGACGTCCAGTTGTTCGGCCTCGGTGACTATTCGCTGCGCGTCTGGCTGGACCCGAACAAGGTCGCCTCGCGCAACCTCACCGCCACCGACGTGGTCAACGCCATCCGCGAGCAGAACCGCCAGGTCGCCGCCGGCACCCTGGGCGCGCCGCCGGCGCCGAGCGACACCAGCTTCCAGTTGTCGATCAACACCCAGGGTCGCCTGGTCACCGAGGAAGAGTTCGAGAACATCATCATCCGCGCCGGCGCCAACGGCGAGATCACCCGTCTGCGCGACATCGCCCGGGTCGAGCTGGGCTCCAACCAATACGCCCTGCGCTCGCTGCTGAACAACAAGCCGGCGGTGGCGATCCCGATCTTCCAGCGTCCCGGCTCGAACGCCATCGAGATCTCCAACCTGGTGCGGGAGAAGATGGCCGAGCTGAAGCACAGCTTCCCGCAAGGCATGGACTACTCCATCGTCTACGACCCGACCATCTTCGTCCGCGGCTCCATCGAGGCGGTGGTGCACACCCTGTTCGAAGCCCTGGTGCTGGTGGTGCTGGTGGTGATCCTGTTCCTGCAGACCTGGCGCGCCTCGATCATCCCGCTGGCCGCGGTGCCGGTGTCGCTGATCGGCACCTTCGCGGTGATGCACATGCTCGGCTTCTCGCTCAACGCGCTGTCGCTGTTCGGCCTGGTGCTGGCCATCGGCATCGTGGTGGACGACGCCATCGTGGTGGTGGAGAACGTCGAGCGCAACATCGGCCTCGGCCTCAAGCCGGTGGAAGCCACCAAGCGTGCCATGCGCGAGGTGACCGGGCCGATCATCGCCACGGCGCTGGTGCTCTGCGCGGTGTTCATCCCGACCGCGTTCATCTCCGGCCTCACCGGGCAGTTCTACCGCCAGTTCGCCCTGACCATCGCGATCTCCACGGTGATCTCGGCGTTCAACTCGCTGACCCTGTCGCCGGCGCTGGCGGCGGTCCTGCTCAAGGGCCACCACGAGCCGAAGGACCGCTTCTCGGTGTTCCTCGACAAGCTCCTCGGCAGTTGGCTGTTCCGTCCGTTCAACCGTTTCTTCGACCGCGCCAGCCATGGCTACGTCGGCACGGTGAACCGGGTCCTGCGCGGCAGCTCGATCGCCCTGCTGGTCTACGGCGGGCTGATGGTGCTGACCTACTTCGGCTTCTCCAGCACGCCGACCGGTTTCGTCCCGCAGCAGGACAAGCAGTACCTGGTGGCCTTCGCCCAGTTGCCCGACGCGGCCAGCCTGGACCGTACCGAGGCGGTGATCAAGCAGATGTCCGAGATCGCCCTGGCGCAGCCCGGCGTGGCGGACTCGGTGGCCTTCCCCGGCCTGTCGATCAACGGCTTCACCAACAGCCCGAACAGCGGCATCGTGTTCACCCCGCTGAAGCCGTTCGACGAGCGCAAGGACCCGAGCCAGTCGGCCGGGGCCATCGCCGCCGCGCTGAACGCCAAGTACGCCGAGATCCAGGACGCCTACATCGCGATCTTCCCGCCGCCGCCGGTACAGGGGCTGGGGACCATCGGCGGCTTCCGCCTGCAGATCGAGGACCGTGGCAACCAGGGCTACGAGGAGCTGTTCAAGCAGACCCAGAACATCATCACCAAGGCCCGTGCGCTGCCTGAGCTGGAACCCAGCTCGGTGTTCTCCAGCTACCAGGTCAACGTGCCGCAGATCGACGCCGACATCGACCGCGAGAAGGCCAAGACCCACGGCGTGGCCATCAGCGACATCTTCGACACCCTGCAGGTCTACCTCGGCTCGCTGTACGCGAACGACTTCAACCGCTTCGGCCGTACCTACCAGGTCAACGTCCAGGCCGAGCAGCAGTTCCGCCTCGAACCCGAGCAGATCGGCCAGTTGAAGGTGCGCAACAACCTTGGCGAGATGGTCCCGCTGGCGTCCTTCATCAAGGTCAGCGACACCTCCGGTCCGGACCGTGTGATGCACTACAACGGCTTCATCACCGCCGAACTCAACGGCGCCCCGGCCGCGGGCTACAGCTCCGGCCAGGCGCAGGCGGCGATCGAGAAGCTGCTGAAGGAGGAACTGCCCAACGGCATGACCTACGAGTGGACCGAGCTGACCTACCAGCAGATCCTCGCCGGCAATACCGCGCTGTTCGTCTTCCCGCTCTGCGTGCTGCTGGCCTTCCTCGTGCTGGCCGCCCAGTACGAGAGCTGGAGCCTGCCGCTGGCGGTGATCCTGATCGTGCCGATGACCCTGCTGTCGGCGATCACCGGGGTGATCCTGGCCGGCAGCGACAACAACATCTTTACCCAGATCGGCCTGATCGTTCTGGTGGGGCTGGCGTGCAAGAACGCGATCCTGATCGTCGAGTTCGCCAAGGACAAGCAGGAGGAAGGCATGGACCGCGTCGCCGCGGTGCTGGAAGCCTGCCGCCTGCGCCTGCGGCCGATCCTGATGACGTCCATCGCCTTCATCATGGGCGTGGTGCCGCTGGTGATCTCCACCGGCGCCGGCGCCGAGATGCGCCATGCGATGGGCGTGGCGGTGTTCTCCGGGATGATCGGGGTGACCTTCTTCGGCCTGCTGCTGACGCCGGTGTTCTACGTCCTCATCCGCCGCTTCGTGGAGAACCGCGAAGCGCGCCGCGCCGCCAACGACAAAGGCCTGCCAGAGGTGCATGCATGATTCACGCGCAGTCGATCCGGAGCGGGCTCGCGCCCGCCCTGGGTCTGTTCAGTCTGCTGGCGCTCAGCGCCTGCACGGTGGGTCCGGACTACCGGACCCCCGACACCGCGGCGGCGAAGATCGACGCCACGGCGAGCAAGCCCTACGACCGCAGTCGCTTCGAAAGCCTGTGGTGGAAACAGTTCGACGATCCGACCCTGAACCAACTGGTCGAGCAGTCGCTGAGCGGCAACCGCGACCTACGCGTGGCCTTCGCCCGCCTGCGCGCCGCCCGCGCCCTGCGCGACGACGTGGCCAACGATCGCTTCCCGGTGGTCACCAGCCGCGCCAGCGCCGACATCGGCAAGGGCCAGCAACCGGGAGTGACCGAGGACCGGGTCAACAGCGAGCGCTACGACCTTGGCCTGGATAGCGCTTGGGAGCTTGACCTGTTCGGGCGCATCCGTCGCCAGCTGGAATCCAGCGACGCCCTCAGCGAAGCGGCCGAGGCCGACCTGCAACAACTGCAGGTCAGCCTGATCGCCGAGCTGGTGGACGCCTACGGCCAACTACGCGGCGCGCAACTGCGCGAGAAGATTGCCCTGAGCAACCTGGAGAACCAGAAGGAGTCGCGCCAGCTCACCGAGCAACTGCGCGACGCCGGGGTCGGTGCCGAACTCGACGTACTGCGCGCCGATGCGCGCCTGGCGGCCACCGCCGCCAGCGTGCCGCAACTGCAGGCGGAAGCCGAGCGCGCCAGGCACCGTATCGCCACCCTCCTCGGCCAGCGGCCGGAAGAATTGACGGTGGACCTTTCGCCGCGCGACCTGCCGGCGATCACCAAGGCCCTGCCGATCGGCGATCCCGGCGAACTGCTGCGCCGCCGGCCGGACATCCGCGCCGCCGAACGGCGCCTGGCCGCCAGCACCGCCGACGTCGGCGTGGCCACCGCCGACCTGTTCCCGCGGGTCAGCCTCAGCGGCTTCCTCGGCTTCACCGCCGGGCGGGGCTCGCAGATCGGCTCGAGCGCCGCCCGCGCCTGGAGCGTCGGCCCGAGCATCAGTTGGGCCGCCTTCGACCTCGGCAGCGTGCGTGCCCGCCTGCGCGGCGCCAAGGCCGACGCCGACGCCGCGCTGGCCAGCTACGAACAGCAGGTGCTGCTGGCCCTGGAAGAATCGGCGAATGCCTTCAGCGACTACGGCAAGCGCCAGGAGCGCCTGGTCTCGCTGGTCCGCCAGTCGGAAGCCAGCCGCGCCGCCGCGCAACAGGCGGCGATCCGCTACCGCGAAGGCACCACCGACTTCCTGGTGCTGCTGGACGCCGAACGCGAGCAACTCTCCGCCGAAGATGCCCAGGCCCAGGCCGAGGTCGAGCTGTACCGCGGCATCGTGGCGATCTACCGCTCCCTCGGCGGTGGCTGGCAACCCAGCGCCTGAACCGGCTATCCCCGGCCGATGGAAATCGGCCACTCCAGCCCCGCGATTGCAGCTCCTGGTCGCGGGGCTTTTTTATGCGCCGCGCGGGGCGGACGCTCGGTCGAGCCCCACGTCGTTTCTTGGCGATGGCGTAGAGGCTCGGCGGCCATTGCCGCGGGCTATTCCCGCCGCTCCGGCTGCGCGGAGTGGATATACAGGGTGTAGGTATCCGCCGGCCGGGGCGCGCCCGCCAGGTCGAGGGCATGACCGATGGCGCCGCGATGGTAGGTGCCATGGTTGACGATATGGAAGAGGATCTCCTGGCGCGTCATGCCGCCGTCGCGGCCATCGGCGAAGCGGAAGCGCAGCCATTCGCCGCGACGCTCCAGCGGCAGCTCGGCGACATAGCCGGCGAACCAGGCGGCCGAATCCTCCAGCCGCTGACGCAGGACGTCGTAGCCAGGCACCACCTCGCTGTTGGTCTGTTGGTGGGGCGCCGGCTCGCCCAGCAGGCGCGCCCTGAACAGTTCCTCGACGATCGCCATGTGATTGAGCTGTTGCAAGGCGAAGGCCAGCGAGGCCGGGAACGCCTCGGCGTCGATCCGGGCGATGGCATCGAGGGTGCGGCGGTCGGACCAGGCCTTGTAGTTGAAGGACTCGACCAGCAGGTCGACTTGCAGGGTGGGTCGGGACATGTGGCGGGCTTCCGTGTCCATTCGCTGAGGGAGCCGGATCATAGCCCGGAGGCAGCGCTCAGCGCTCGCCCTGCAACCCTTCCAGGCGTGCATCGCAGAGGTCGCGCAGGCGGTCGCGGAGAGTGCGCCCGGCGCTGTCCAGCTCGGGCCGCGCGTAGAGCGCCAGCTCCAGGCCAGCGATGGGCGGGAAGCCGGCCTGCGCGCCAAGCAGGCGATGCTCGGGCCCGACGCAGCCCAGCGGCAGCAGGCTGACCCCCAGTCCGGCGCCGACCGCGGCCACCAGGCTGGCCAGGCTGGCGCTGGAATAGCCGATGCGCCAGCGACGCCCGATGCTCTCCAGGGCATGGATCATCTCCTGGCGATACAGCGCGCCGACCGGGAACACCACCAGCGGCACCGGCTCCTCCGGCGAACCCTCGCCGAACGGCCGCGCGGCGCTGCCGAACCAGCCCAGCGGCTCGGCCCAGCGCGCATGGCAGTCGCTGTCGGCCCCCCACTGCTTGACCAGCAGCAGGTCCAGCTCGCCGCTGCGGTAGAGGCGCAGCAGGTGATGGCTGAGACCGCTCTCGACCTCCAGGCGCAGTCGCGGACGCTCTTCGGTGAAGCGCGTCAGCACCGGCATCAGCACTTCGCCGGCGAGGTCTTCCGGCACGCCGAGGCGCAGCACGCCGTCGCCATGGGCCGGGCTGAGGGCCTCGCTGGCCTCGTCCGAGAGCCGCAGCAGGCGCCGCGCGTAGCCAAGCAGGCGCTCGCCTTCCTCGGTCGGCAAAACCTGCCGCTGGCTGCGGTCGAGCAGGCGGCAACCGAGGTTCTGTTCGAGGCGGATGACCTGCTGGCTGACGGTGGACTGGGTCAGGTGCAGGTGTTCGCCGGCGCGGGTGAAGTTGCCGGTGTCGACAACGCTGACGAAGGTACGGAGCAGGACCAGATCGAGCATGCACACTCCCACTGAAAGGCATTCCATCATTTAATTTCAGCATACATGACATCGACGCCATACTTTTCGCCAACGCCTATCGGAGCCCATCGACATGTCCCTGGCCAATCTATGCAGGAGCGGAGCCATGCTGGTCTGCGCAGCATTCAGCGGAGGCGCCGGCGCGAGCGACGCCGGAGCATTGCTCGAAGCCGCGCGTCGCGGCGATACCGCGCAGGTCGCCAGCCTGCTCGAACGCAAGGTCGAGGTCGACGCGCCCAGCGCCGACGGTAGCACCCCGCTGCTGCTGGCCACCGCCAACGACCACCTGGCGGTGGCGCGCCAGTTGATCGAGGCCGGCGCCGACGTCAACCGGCAGAACAGCCGGCTCGACAGCCCGTATCTGCTGGCCGGCGCCGAGGGCCGCCTGGAAATCCTGCGCCTGACCCTGCTCCACGGCGCCGACCTGAAGAGTACCAACCGCTATGGCGGCACCGCGCTGATCCCGGCCTGCGAACGCGGCCATGTGGAAGTGGTGAAGACGCTGCTGCAAGCCGGGGTCGATCCCAACCATGTCAACAAGCTCGGCTGGACCGGGCTGCTCGAGGCGATCCTGCTGAGTGACGGCGGTCCGCGCCACCAGGAGATCGTGCGCCTGCTGATCGACGCCGGCGCCGACGTCAACCTGGCCGATGCCGACGGCGTCAGCCCGCTGGCCCACGCCCGCCAGCGCGGCCAGGGCGGGATCGAGCGGCTGCTGCTGGCCGCCGGCGCCCAATGAAAGCGAAGGAGAAAGACATGTCCGATGAAACCTTCATGCGCGAGGCCATCGCCCTCGCCCGCGCCAACGTCGAGGCCGGCGGCCGCCCGTTCGGCGCCGTGCTGGTGCGCGACGGGCGGGTCCTGGCCCGCGGCGTCAACCAGATCCACGAGACCCACGATCCCAGCGCCCACGCCGAGCTGCAGGCGATCCGCCAGGCCAGCCAGGCGCTCGGCAGCCCGCGTCTGGACGGTTGTGTGATCTACGCCAGCGGCCATCCCTGCCCGATGTGTCTGGCCGCCATGCATCTCTGCGGCATCCAGGCGGCCTGGTTCGCCTATTCCAACGAGGACGGCGAAGCGTTCGGCCTGTCCACGGCCACGCTCTACGCCGAGATGGCGCGCCCGCCACAGCGGCAGAGCCTGCCGCTACGCGCCCTGCGTCCTGCCGGCGAAGAGGGTCTGTACCGGCAATGGCGGCAACGCCAGGCATGAGCGCGCGAATCCCTTCCGGCGGCCAGGCCGCCACCGGCGTCGGCGCGGCGGAGGTCAGTTGGGTCGGCCTGCTGGTGATCTTCTGCCTCGGCATCAACCTGCGACCGATCCTCACCGGCATCGGCCCGCTGCTCGAGGAAATCACCGCCGGCACCGGTCTCGGCTTCCAGGGTGCGTCGCTGCTGACGGTGTTGCCGGTGCTCTGCATGGGCCTGGTGGCGCTGTTGCTGCCCTGGCTCGGGCGCTGGCTGGCCGAACACCGCGGCATCGTCTGCGGACTGCTGGCCATCGCCGCGGCCTGCCTCTGGCGCCTGGAACTGGATAGCGGGCTGGCGCTGATCGCCAGCGCCGCGCTGGCCGGCAGCGGCGTGGCGATCATCCAGGCGCTGGTACCGGGCGTGGTCAAGCGCTGGTTCCCGAGGCGGGTCCCGGCGGCGATGGGCCTCTACTCGGCCTCGCTGATGGCCGGCGGCGGAACCGCGGCGGTGCTCAGCCCGCGGATCGCCGAACACTTCTCCAACTGGCAGGCCGGCCTCGGCGCCTGGACCGTACCGGCCCTGCTGGCGCTGCTGCTGTGGATGTTCGCGCGGCCGAGGGAGGTGCTGCCGAGCGCTGGCGAGGGGCCGGTCCGGCACTTCTTCGGCAATCGCCGTGGCTGGCTGCTGGCGGTGTATTTCGGGTTGATCAACGGCGGCTACACCAGCATGGTGGCCTGGTTGCCGGTGTACTACCGCCAGCTCGGCTGGAGCGCCCAGGACAGCGGCGGGCTGGTCGGGATCATGACCATCTTCCAGGTGCTCGCCGCGCTCAGCGTGCCGCTGCTGATTCGCCGCCGCCTCGACCGCCGGCCCTGGCTGCTGGCCGCGCTACTGGTCCAGCTCGGCGGCTTCTGCGGCCTGCTGTCGATGCCGCTGCAGCACGCGGCGCTGTGGGTGGCGCTGATCGGCTACGGCCTGGGCGCGTGCTTCGCCCTCAGCCTGACCCTGACCCTCGACCACCTCCACGAGCCGCGTGCGGCGGGAAGCCTGGCGGCCTTCGTGCAAGGCATCGGCTTCATCATCACCGGCATCGTGCCCTACCTGACCGGCTGGCTGCGCGACGCCACCGGCAGCTTCCAGGCCTCCTGGCTGCTGCTCGCGGCGAGCGTGGTGGCGATGTTGCTGGTGACCCTGCGCTTCGCCCCGTCCGGCTATGCCCGGGCCATGGGCGAGACGCGCGACTGAGCGGCGGACCTCCGCGCCCGCCATTGCGGGCGCGGGTGGCGCTTCAGTAATGGGTGGCGATATAGATGCGGTAGCTGATGATGGCCAGCATGCAGATCACCCCGACCCACATGAG
Organism: Pseudomonas sp. 2VD; assembly: GCF_005503585.1. NCBI lineage: Bacteria > Pseudomonadati > Pseudomonadota > Gammaproteobacteria > Pseudomonadales > Pseudomonadaceae > Pseudomonas > Pseudomonas sp. 2VD. Next base: position 9,605 of record NZ_SCND01000055.1, on the reverse strand, counting down.
GAACAGGCCGAACGGCGTGTCGCGCTTGGTGAAACCCGTGCCGATGAAGAGCATGCCCAGCACGATGATTGCGAAAGTGACGCCGTAGGAATCCATGTTTACCCTCGTTGGCCGCGTTCCTGACATACTTGTCAGTCTAGCTCCAAGCCCGCTAGAACTGCGTTGATATTTATCAGCCTGCGGTCAATCTCGGGCAAATTCATCGAACTTGAGGAAACGCCTGGCTGCGAGCGGCAAGGTCGCGCAAGATCGCCTGGATCTCGCCGAAGTCCGGCCGCTCGCTCACCCGTGGCAGCGCGCAACGTCGCTGCAACTCGACCAGCGCCGCACGTAGCGAGGCCTGCCCCGGCAGCGCCTCGCTGCGCTCGAGCAACTCCTCCAGCAGGCAGGCGAAGGCACGCACTTCCAGGCGCCGCAGGGCGCCGGCAAGCACGGCGTCGTCCGGGAGGAAGGACGCGGCGCCGAAATCGCCCAGCAGGCAGGCGCCATCCTCGCGCCAGAGGATGTTATGCGCATAGAAGTCGCCATGGCTGATGCCGCGTCCATGCAGATGGGCCATCAACGCGGCGAGCGAGGCCGCCAGGCGCAGCGCCGTGGCCAGCTCGAAGCGCAGTCCCGGCGGATAGACGTCGCGGGTACAGGACTCCAGGCTCGGCGGCCCCGCCAGGTTGCGATAGGCGTCGTCGAGCAGCTCCAGCACCAGCCCGTCGCGCCCTTGCGGATGCCCGGCGAGCTGGCCGAGCACCTCGATCAATTGCGCATGGCGCCCCGCCGCCAGGCAGGCGGCCATCTCGCTGGCGGGGGTGCCATCGCTGGTCACTTCGCCCTTGAACAGCTTCAGCGCCACCGTGCGCGTCGAGCCGTCCGGCTGGTGCCAGCCGGCGCGATGGATGACCCCGGAGGCTCCTTCGCCGATCAAACCGTCCAGGCTCAGCTCGCTCCAGTCCAGCGCAGCGATGCCGCTGTCGGCCAGCGCCGGCAGACGGCACAACGGGTTGCCGGCGTAGGCCAGCCAGGCCAGGCGCGGCAGCGTCGCCAGCCAGGCCGGCAGGCGCTGGAAACGGTTGGCGGCGATCCGCAGCAGTTCCAGGCCTTCGCAAGCGGCCATGCTCTCGGGCAAGGCCTCCAGGCGGTTGCCGGCCAGCATCAGCTTCTGCAACGGCCGGCGGCCCAGTTCCTCGGGCAGCGTGGCAATCCGGTTGTCGGTGAGGATCAGCCAGCGCAGCGCTGGCGGCAGGGCCGCGGCCGGCACCCGCTCGATGCGGTTGGACTTGAAGCCGACCATGCTCAGCGCCGGACAGTCCCCCACCGCCGCCGGCAATTCGTCGAAGTCGTTGGCGGAACAGAACAGCACCTTGAGACGATGCAGCCGCCCGAGGTCGTCCGGCAGGCTGTCCAGGGCGTTGCCGCTGAGGTTGAGCACCTCCAGGGAGTCGGCCAGCTCGAAGATTTCCCGGGGGAACTCGCGCAGGCCGCAGGACAGGTCCAGGCGCGTGGCGCCGGCCAGTTCGCCGCTGCGCAGTTGCTGCAAGGTGTGCATGGTTCGACGGACTCCGGCCAGGGTGGATGGAAAGCCGCGCATGATAGCCAAGGCGTTGCGGAACGCGCACCCTCGCCGTGCTAGAGTGGCCGCCCCGAATCGACAGGACCACAGAGAATGGAACTCTCCCCCGCCGAACGCCAACTCCTGCTGGCCCATCGCCTGGCCGTGTTCGACGGCTGCGTGGTGTACGACGCCCAACCGCCGGTGTCCGCCGAACACGTCCAGCGTCTTGCCGAAGGCCTGGCCGGACCGATTCCAGAAGACCTGCTGCGCCTCTGGCGCACCTGTTTCGGCGGGCGCCTCGGCTATGACCTGGAAGTCGACTACGACGGCCACCGCCACCCGTTCTCTTTCAGCGAACTGTTCTATCCGGACAGCGACGGCTACCACGACCTCTGGGGCTGGATCGAACACGAGCGCGAGCTGGCGGCGGAAGCCGCGGCAGAAGAAGGCCGCGACTGGAACGGCAAGCTGGCCTACCTGCCGTTCGGTGGCTTCGAGTACCTGGAGCGGCTCTACGTCTGCGTCGAACCCGGCCCCGAGCATGGCGCGGTAATCGCCTGGAGCCACGGCCTGCCGCCGGCCTGGGCCGGACGCCTGCACCAGGATTCGGTGACGCGCCTGGCCGACGACGTCGGCGGGCTGTTCCGCCTGCTGTCCTTCGAACAGGACCCGTTCGACGCCGAGAACGCCTGCGGCGTGGCCGACGAGCTACTGGAAGCGCTGGACGCCCTGGAGGCCGCTGGGGAGCCCGGCAAGGCGCTGAAGGGCCGCCTGGAAGTCCTGCTGCGCCAGCGCATCCTCGACTGGCGGCCGGCCCTCGCCGACGGCAGCCTGGCCGCCGAGCCAAGGCTGCGTCAACTGGCCCTGGCCGAAGCTGCGCAAGACGGCGACATCGACCTGCTGCAACGCCTGCGCGATGCCGGCTGCGACTTCGCCGAAACCTTGCGCGGACGCGGCGGTGTGCTGGAGGCCTGCCTCGCCCGCGGGCGCCTGGAGGCCGCCGGATGGCTGCTCGACCAGGGCGTCGCGGTGCACCAGGACAGCCTGCAGATTGGCGCCGCGCACCTCGATGCGGTCCTGGCCGAACGCCTGTTGCGGCTCGGCGCGATCTCCGACCCGAATACGGTGCTCCTCGCCCTGCAATACGGCGACGCCGACGCCGCGCGGATCATGACGCGACCGCTGCTGGAGGAGTCGCCGTCGCGGGCCAGCGCCCTGCGCCTGGCCCTCGCCAGCCGCGCCGAGCGCGAGCGCAGCGACGCCAGGCGGGTCAGGTCGGGAAAGATGGGCAGCAACCGCAGTCCCGACGACTACCTGGCCCTGGCCGAGCGCCTGGAGCGCTTCCTCGCCGAGCTGCCTGGCTGAGGCTCAACCCTCCGGTCCCTGCACCTCGATGAAGGAACCGTCGGCCAGCCGCTCGAACGCCCGTCCCGGCGGCGCGTCGAGCAGCGGCAGGATGCTGTCGTCGGCGTTCAGCACCGAGCCCAGGCTGACGTAGGCGGTGGTCCCGGCGGTATTCATGTAGTCGTCCGACTCGTCGCCGGCCATCAGCCGCCAGCCGCTGTCGTTTTCCTCTTCCGGCGCCTCGCGGTAGAGGTAGCCGACCGCCTTCCCCTCGTCTATCACCCGGCGCGTCACGAAGCAGCGCCGGGCATAGCGCGAGATCGGCGTTTCCCGCGGGTCGTGCTCGGTGTTGATGATGTGCCGCGCCTCGAAGACGATGCGCTCGCCCAGCGACAGGTCGCGGATGTATTGCGGATAGTTGTCCAGGCGGCCGCTGAAGGCGCCATCCGCCTCGATGCCCTCGACCGTCACCCAGAGCCGCTCGGCGCGCGGCGCATCGGGGTTGTCGGTATCGAAGGCGAAGATCAGCTTGACGCTTTCCCCGGCGGCGACCCGGTCGATGGTCTCCGCGTCCGGTTTGTAGAAGGTGTAGGGATGGCGGACAGCGATCGCGCTGGCGTCCACCAAGGTCCACGAGGCCATGTCGACTCCCGCTTGGCTGGCTACGCGGCGCCCGTAGCCTGGGCTGCCACGGGCACGCCGGTGCCCGGGCGGCATGGGTGGAATGGCGTGGCCGAGGTTCGGGTCGCGGCGCCCACCGGCAGGTCGAAGCCATGCCCGGCCAGGAACCGCCCTTCGGCCCGCCTACCCAGAGGAAAGTAGCAGCGCCGCCGCGCAGCCGCCAGCAACGGGCTGTCGCAGAGCGCCGCCCCGGATGGGGCGGCGGCGCGCCTTCAGAGGATTTGCAGCGGGTATTCGACGATCAGGCGGACTTCGTCGAGGTCCGACTCGAAGCTGTCGGAGCGCACCGTGGCCTGGCGCACGCGGAACGCCAGGTCCTTGGCCGCGCCGCCCTGCACCACGTACTTGACCTCCACGTCGCGTTCCCAGCGGCCCTGGTTGGTCAGCGGGTTGCCGTTGGCGTCGGTGCGCATGTAGACGCTGTTGGCATTCGAATAATCGGCGTCCCAGCCCTTGCCATAGCGGGTCATGAAGCTCAGTCCCGGCACGCCGAAGGCGGCCATGTCGAGGTCGTAGCGGAGCATCAGCGAGCGTTCCTTGGGCGAGTTGAAGTCGCTGTACTGGATCGAGTTGTCCAGGTAGATGGAGTCGGTCTGGCGCAGGTAGTCGAAGTCGTCGTCGCCGTTGTTGCGCTGGTACGACAGCAGCACCTGGTGCGGGCCGTAGGCGAAGCCGCCGCGCACGCTCCAGATGTCGTTGTCGAGTTCGCCCATCACCTGCCTGCCCTGGTCCTTGACCTTGTAGTAGTTGGCGCCGCCGAGCAGGGACAGCTTGTCGTCCAGCGGATAGTTGAAGCTGGTGCCGGCGTAGTACTGGTCCCAGGCGTCCTTCTGGCGGCTGCCGTAGAGGCTGACGCTCCAGTGCTCGGTGGCCTGGTAGTCGCCGCCGGCGTAGGCGACCCACGGCGAGTCGATGCGCCGGCCGGTGTAGAAGCTGTAGAAGTCGTCGCTGCCGCTGGTGCTGTTCGGCTGGGTCATCGAGTTCAGCTTGCCGGCCTGCAGGGTCAGGCCCTTCGCCAGGCTGTCGTTGACCAGGGTGAAGCCGCGGAAGCTGGAGGGGAACAGCCGGCTGTTGCCGTACTGGATCACCGGGGTTTCCGGGAACACGTCGCCGACCCGCAGCACGGTGCCGTACCAGCGCAGCTTGACCGCGCCGCCGGCTCGCGAATAGTCGTCCTGCGGCCGCCCCTGGTCGTCATAGGGCAGCAGGTCGACGCTACCGCCGGCGCCGGAACGCCCGCCGCCGCTGTCCAGGCGCACGCCGAGCTGGGCGAAGGCGTCGATGCCGACGCCCAGCGTGCCCTGGGTGAAGCCCGAGGAGAAGTTGGCCATGAAGCCCTGCACCCATTCCTCGGTGTAGCCGCCGCCCGCCGGGCTCGATTGGCCCTTGCGGAAGTCGCGGTTGAAGTAGAAGTTGCGCAGCAGCAGGTTGACCTCGCTGCCCTCGATGAAACCTTCCTTGCTCCGCTCGGCGTTCTCCTCGGCGACGGCCGAGGCCATCACTCCAGCGCCCAGCAGCAGTGGAAGCGTCCACAGTCGTTTCTTTCCATCCCCTTGCATGGCGATTGCTCCAGATCGGTTCATGTCTGTTTTTCTTCTGCGGCCATGCCTTGCGGCGCTGGCTGTGCGTGAACTTCTGGTCGATCGCGCCCCCGCGCAGTCCTGCCGCAACCGGCATTGACCGTGGGGCTGATTCTGGAACCGGGGAAATGACGCAGACATGAGGCGGGGATTACTTTTCCGCAATCTTAACTCGCACTTAATGCGCTTCGCGCAGACTCCTCCGCCATGCAACGGAGCATCGCCGAAGTTATCGGAAACGTAATTTTCCACTCACCCTCGGGTAATCCGTCCGCTCTTACTCTTTGCTCAAACGGGACGAATACCTCGCCCCGGCGACGAGCCAACCCGAGAGGTTTGCCATGAAGATCATCCCGATGCTGCTGGCCGCCCTGCTGGCGACCGGCGCCGCCACTGCCCAGGCCCAGGACGGCAGCGAACGCTCCTGGCAGTACAACGCCGAATTCCGCGCCGCGCAGAAAGAACTGCGCGAAAAGCGCCTGCAGAAGCAACAACTGGAAGCGCAAGCGCAGAAGACCGACCGCAGCAAATGCGCCGAGCGCAAGAACGGCAACGGCTGAGCAGCCTTTCACCGAGCAATACACTTGTCCTTTTTGGGTTGCTCCTTTGGACAAGTCCTGAGGCGCCAGTCATGGCGCCTTTTTTTATCCGCCGTCGCGCCTGGCGGAAGAAGGCGGCATGGTCGCCAGCGACCAGCCGCCCTCCCCGTTTCCCACCTTACTCCTGCAATGCCCGCGGCCGCTGGCTGCGGCGCTCGGCGGCGGGCGCCGGGCTGGCCTGGAGCTGGAAGTCGAAATCCAGTTCGGCGAAGCGTCCGCCCTCCACGCCGCGGTCGCGGGCCGCGGCGGGGTCGTCGTTGAAGCGCAGGTCGCCGATCAGCCCATCGCGGGTGGCGTAGGCGAAGTCGTCCCACAGGTAGCGGTCGCCCGCCAGGTTGATCTGGGTGGTCAGGTGGCGATGGCCGGGCGCCGAGACGAAGAAGTGGATGTGCGCCGGCCGCTGGCCGTGGCGGCCGAGGCGGTCGAGCAGTTCCTGGGTCGGGCCGTCGCTCGGGCAACCGTAGCCGGAGGGCACGATGCTGCGCGCACGGTAGCGGCCGTCGGCGTCGGTGCGGATGCGCCGGCGCAGGTTGTATTCGGACTGACTGCTGTCGAAGTAGGAATAGGTGCCTTGGGTATTGGCGTGCCAGACGTCGACGATGGCTCCGGCCAGCGGCTGGCCGTCGGGACCGCTGACGCGGCCCTGGAGGAACATCACGGTGCCGGGGTCGCGGCCGTCGTCCATCCGTGCCTCGCCGTCGCTCAGCGGCGCGCCGGCGACGTACAGCGGCCCTTCGATGGTGCGCGGCGTGCCGCCGGTGAGGCCGGCCTCGGCGTCCTGGGCGTCGAGCAGCAGGTCCAGGTAATGCTCCAGGCCCAACCCGGCGGCCAGCAGGCCGGCCTCCTGGCGGCTGCCCAGGCGGTTCAGGTAGTCCACCGCTTTCCAGAATTCGTCGGGCGTGACCTGCATCTCTTCGATCAACTTCGCCGTGTCGTCGAGGATGCGCCGCACCAGGGCCTTGGTGCGCGGATCGCCGCGTTCGTTGAGCTGGCCGCTGGCCTCTTCGAAGAAGCGCTGGACGTCGGCAGTCTGGGAAATCTTCACGGTCATGGCGTTTGCCTCTGCTTGTTGTTGTCGGGCGTGGGAAGGGAATCTCAGCGGTCGTCGGCATGGATCGACGAGGGATGCCGGCAAAGCCCGTCGATCTCGATGTCCATGTAGGGAAACAGCGGCAGCCGGGTCAGGGTGTCGTGCAGCGCCTCGACGCTGGGCAGGTCGAACAGGCTGTAGTTGGCGTAGTGCCCGGCGATCCGCCAGAGGTGCCGCCAGCTGCCCTCGCGCTGGAGGCGCTGGGCCATTTCCTTCTCCTCGGCCTTGAGCCGCTCGGCCTGTTGCGGGTCCATGTCGACGGGCAACTTCACGGTCATCTTCACGTGGAACAGCATCGGTCGTTTCTCCTCTGTCTGCGGAATGGCTTCAGCGCCGGCGGAAGCGCGCCAGGCGCTCCTCGTCGAGCGCCAGGCCGAGACCCGGCGCACGCGGCACGTGCAAGTGGAAATCCTGGTAGCGCGGCGACTCGAGGAGGATGTCCTCGGTCAGCAACAACGGGCCGAACAGTTCGCTGTGCCAGGCCAGGCGGTCGAGGGTGACGAAGGCGTGGGCGGCGGCCAGGGTGCCGATGCCGCCCTCGAGCATGGTCCCGCCGTACAGGCCGATCCCGGCCGCCTCGGCGATCGCCGCGCTACGCAGCACCGCGCGCGGTCCGCCGTTCTTGGCGATCTTCAGGGCGAACACCGGGGCGGCGCCCTCGCGAGCCAGGTGGAAGGCATCCTCGACGCTCTCGATGGCCTCGTCGGCCATGATCGGCGCGCCGCCGCGGCTGCTCAGGCGCGCCAGGCCGATGCGGTTGTGGCGGGCGATGGGCTGTTCGATCAGGGCGATGCCGTTGTCGCCGAGCGTCGCGCAGGCACGCTGGGCAACGCCTTCGTCCCAGGCCTGGTTGACGTCCACCCGCACGCTGGCGCGCTCGCCGAGGGCGCGCTTGATGGCGATCGCGTGGGCCACGTCGGCATCCACCTCACCGGCGCCGATCTTCAGCTTGAAGTGCCGGTGGCGGCGCAGGTCGAGCATCCGCCCGGCTTCCTCGATGTCGCGGCCGGTGTCGCCGCTGGCCAGGGTCCAGGCCACCTCCAGGCTGTCGTGCAGGCGGCCGCCGAGCAGTTCGCTGACGGCCAGGCCGAGGCGCTTGCCATGGGCGTCGAGCAAGGCGGTCTCGACCGCCGAGCGGGCGAAGGTGTTGCCCCTGATGTGCCGGTCCAGGCGCTGCATCGCGGCATTCACGTTGTCCGCCGGCTGGCCCAGCAGCAACGGGGCGAAATGCGCGTCGAGATTGCTCTTGATGCTCTCCGGGCTCTCGCTGCCGTAGGCCAGGCCACCGATGGTGGTGGCTTCGCCGAGGCCCTCGATGCCGTCGCTGCAACGCAGGCGGAGGATCACCAGGGTCTGCCGGTTCATGGTGTGCATGGCCAGCTTGTGCGGACGGATGGTCGGCAGATCGACGATGATCGACTCGAGGCTTTGGATCACGGCTTGGCTCATTCTCGGGGGTCCACCAGGGTTGCGGTCGGGTTTTCGACGGTTCGCCGCTCAAGGCTCGCTCGATACCGAGCAGGTTTCGCCGTCGTTTCGGCCAAGCATCCATCGCCTTCTTCACTGGGGTCCAATATCATCTTCCTCTCGAACCATACCCTGGAGGTATCATGGAGCTTCGTCACCTGCGCTACTTCCAGGCGCTGGCCCGGACCCTCAACTTCACCCGCGCCGCCGAGCAACTGCACATCGCCCAGCCACCGCTGAGCCGGCAGATCCAGCAACTCGAGGAAATGCTCGGGGTGGCCCTGCTGGAGCGCGGCCGGCCGCTGCGCCTGACCGAAGCCGGGCGCTTCTTCCACGAACAGAGCGCGACGCTCCTGGACCAACTGGAGAGCATCTGCGACAGCACCCGGCGGATCGGCCAGGGCCAGCGCCAGTGGTTCGGCATCGGCTTCGTGCCCTCGGCGCTGTATGGCGTGCTGCCGGAGCTGATCCGCCACCTGCGCGGCGACCCGGAGCTGGAGCTGGGCCTGCTGGAGATGACCACCCTGCAACAGGTCGAGGCGCTGAAGAGCGGGCGCATCGACATCGGTTTCGGACGCATCCGCATCGACGACCCGGCGATCCGCCAGAGCGTGCTCAGCGAAGAGCCGCTGGTCGCCGCCCTGCCCGCCGGCCACCCGTTGCTCGGCCAGCCGCTGAGCCTGGAGCGCCTGTCGCGCGAACCGTTCGTGCTCTACCCCGGCCAGCCGCGACCGAGCTACGCCGACCATGTGCTGGCGCTGTTCGCCACTCACGGCCTGAGCCTGCGCGTGACGCAATGGGCCAACGAAATGCAGACCGCCATCGGCCTGGTCGCCGCCGGACTCGGCGCGACCCTGGTGCCGGCCTCGGTGCAGTTGCAGCACCGCGACGACGTCGCCTACCAGGCCCTGGCCGACGCCTCCCTGACCTCGCCGATCATCGTCAGCCGGCGCCAGGGCGACGGCTCTCCGCACCTGCGGCGCTGCCTGGCGCTGATCGGCCGCGAGGACGCCTGAGTGCCCTCTCAGGAGCGCCGCGCGGCGCGGCGCTGGGTCATGCTCGGGGTTTCCTCGAAGCGCTTGCGGTAGTCCACGGAGAAGCGTCCGAGGTGGCTGAAGCCCCAGCCCAGGGCGATCGTCGAGATGCTGCGGGCGCCGCCGCTGGCGAGGATCTCCTCGCGCACCGCGGCGAGTCGGTAGTGCTTCAGGTAGCTCATCGGCGACACCCCGAAGTAGCGACGGAAGCCCTCGAACAGCTTGAACCGCGAGACTCCGGCGGCGCGTTCCACGTCCTCCAGG
>NZ_SCND01000558.1:0-2403 GCF_005503585.1 Pseudomonas sp. 2VD | reverse complement strand
GCATCGCCGCCGACGACGCCATCGGCAAGACCGCCACCGAACTGGGCATCTGGGCACTCCCCGGCCTGGGCCCGCAGGTCCTGGAAAAGCTCGGCCACGGCAACCTGACCAACCTCGAGGTGCCCCTGCGGCGCCGCAATGGCAGTACCTTCAGCGCGCTGCTCAGCGCCCAGCACGTGGCCCTCGACCAGACCCCGGCGCTGGTGGTGGTGATCCGCGACATCACCCACCTGGTGGAGACCCAGGAACTGCTGCGGATCTCCGAGGAGAAGTTCGCCAACGCCTTCCATGCCTACCCCGACGGTCTGCTGATCAGCCGCCTCGAAGACGGCACGCTGATCGACGTGAACGAAGGCTTCACCCGTCTCACCGGCTACCGCCGCGACGAGGTCATCTCCCGCTCCACGCTCGAACTCGGCCTGTGGGTCGACACCGAGGACCGCAAGCGCCTGATCTCGCTGGTACGCCATCACACCCTGACCCAGGGCTTCACCGCCCCTGTACGGGACCGCAACGGTGGCATCCGCCAGTGCGAGATGTCCGCCCATCGGATCAGCATCGATGGCGAGGACTGCGTGCTGACCATCGCCCGCGATATCACCGAGCGCCAGCTCATGCAGGAGAAGCTGCAGCAGGCCGCCACCGTCTTCGAAAGCACCGCCGAAGGCGTGATGATCACCGATACCCGCCAACGCATCACCGCGGTCAACCGCGCCTTCAGCGAGATCACCGGCTACAGCGAGCAGGAGGCGCTGGGACGCTCGCCCAGCCTGCTCTCCTCCGGACAACACGACTCCAGCTTCTACCTGGCCATGTGGAACCAGCTGGAACGCGACGGGCACTGGCAGGGCGAGATCTGGAACCGACGCAAGACCGGCGAGCTGTACCCCGAATGGCTGACCATCAGCGCGGTACACAATCCGCAGGGCGAGATCACCCACTTCGTCGGCGTCTTCGCCGATATCTCCACCCTCAAGTACGCCCAGGCCCGGCTCGACTACCAGGCCCACCACGATCCGCTCACCGGCCTGCCCAATCGCCTGCTGTTCGAGAGCCGGCTCAATCACGCCCTCGACGAGGCCCGCGAAGAGAGCCGTCCCGGCGCCGTGCTGTTCATCGACCTGGACCGCTTCAAGCACATCAACGACAGCCTCGGCCATCCCATCGGCGACCTGCTGCTCAAGGCCATCGCCGAACGCCTGCGCGACCAGTTGCGCGACGTCGATACCGTGGCCCGCCTGGGGGGCGACGAATTCATCATCCTGCTCCCAGGCCTGCACCAGGAAAGCGACGCCGAGCACGTCGCGCGCAAGCTGCTGAATGCCTTCACCGCACCGTTCCAGGCCGACGGTCATGAATTCTTCGTCAGCGCCAGCGTCGGCATCGCCCTGTTCCCCAAGGACGGCGACGACGCCCCGACCCTGGTGAAGAACGCCGACGCCGCCATGTACCGCGCCAAGTCGCGGGGCCGCAGCCGCATCGAGTACTACACCCGCGAACTGACCTACCTGGCCACCGAGCGCATGGCGCTGGAAACCGAACTGCGCCGCGCCCTCGAGCGCGACGAGTTGCAGCTCTACTACCAACCCAAGCTGAGCCTGGAGAGTGGCCTGCTGGTCGGCGCCGAGGCACTGGTGCGCTGGTACCATCCGCTGTTCGGGGAAATTTCCCCGGAGCGCTTCATCCCCCTCGCCGAGGATTGCGGCCTGATCCTGCCCCTCGGCGACTGGGTGCTGGGACACGCCTGCCAGCAGATGGGCGAATGGCAAAAGCTGCACGCGCCGTTCGGCCCGCTGTCGGTCAACCTCGCCGGCGCCCAGCTCGGCCAGCCGCAACTGATCGAACGCCTCGAGCAACTGCTGGAGCAGTCCGGCCTGGAACCGTCGCGGCTGCAACTGGAAATCACCGAGAGCTTCATCATGAACCAGACCGAGGAGGCCCTCGCCGTCCTCCACGGCCTCAAGCGCCTCGGCGTACAGCTGGCGATCGACGACTTCGGCACCGGCTACTCCTCGCTCAGCTACCTCAAGCGCCTGCCGCTGGACATCCTGAAGATCGACAAGTCGTTCATCCGCGGCCTCCCCGACGATCCCCACGATGCCGCCATCACCCGCGCCATCATCGCCCTCGGCCGCAGCATGCAGCTCACGGTGATCGCCGAAGGCGTGGAAACCGAAGGCCAGCAGAGCTTCCTCACCCACGAAGGCTGCGAGCAGATCCAGGGCTTCGTCCTCAGCCCGCCGCTGCCGGCCGAGCTGTTCGCCAGCAAATTCCTCAAACCGCGCCAGCCGATTGGCGCTCCCCGAGAAGCGCCGGTATAATCCGCCGACCTTCTGGGGGCCTATAGCTCAGTCGGTTAGAGCAGAGGACTCATAATCCTTTGGTCCACGGTTCGAGTCCGTG
>NZ_SCND01000557.1:0-2418 GCF_005503585.1 Pseudomonas sp. 2VD | reverse complement strand
GCGGTGTCCGGCGCGGCCGCGCCAGTGGATGTCCTGGCCCCGCCACCAGCCGGACAGGCTCGGCAGGTCGTGGGTGCTGGTGGTGGCCATGGCGTCCGCCGGCCATTGCGCCGGGGGCACGAAGCGTTCGCCGCGCCGCTCGAAGAGCAGCACGCGGGTACCCAGCACTTGGCGGCGTGCCAGTTCCTCGCGCAGGCCTTCGGGCACGGTGCCGAGGTCCTCGCCGATGACCAGCGCCGAGGCGCGACTGGCCTCCAGCGCCAGCAGGCGCAGCAGCTCGCGTTGCGGGTAGCGCAGGTAGGCGCCGGCGTGGGGCGGCTGGCCGCGCGGGATCAGCCAGAGACGTTGCAGGCCCATCACGTGGTCGATGCGTAGCCCTCCGGGCCAGGCCAGGTTGGCCCGCAGCATCTCGCGGAATGCCCGGTAGCCGTGGCGGCGCAGGCCTTCGGGATTGAACGCGGAAACGCCCCAGTCCTGTCCGGACTGGTTGAGGATGTCCGGCGGCGCGCCGACATTCACTTCGGCGAGCAGCTCTTCCTGCCGCGACCAGGCCTGGCTGCCGCCGCCGTCGGCGCCCACCGCCAGGTCGGCGACCAGACCGATGGCCATCCCGGCCTCGCGCGCCTGGCGCTGGGCATGTTGCAGGCAACGTTGGGTCAGCCACTGGCCGAAGGCGCGGAAGTCCACTTCCTCGGCGTGATCGGCGCAGAATGCGGCCACCGCCGGCTCGCCGGGGCGGCGCAGCGGCTCCGGCCAGCGTCGCCAGTCGGGGCCAGCGCCCAGGTGCGCCTGCAGGGTCTCGAAGCGGCAGTGGTGCAGCAGCGCCTCGCCGGCTTCGCGGCGGAATTCGGCGAGGTCGTGGCGCAAGGGACTGGCGCGCTCGGTGAAGTCGCGGTGGAGTTGGCGCAGCAGGCGCATGCGCAGGTCCGCCGCCGCTGTCCAGTCGATCAGCTCCAGGCTCTCCAGGCGGGCCATCTCCGCGGCCAGGCCGGCGCGACGGATCGCCTGTTCCACCGCCGCCGCGCCGAGAATGCTCGCCGGCGCGGCGTGCAGGACATTGAAGAACAGCCGGCTGGACGGCGAGTAGGGGCTGTAGGCATGTCCGTTGGCCTCGGCGAGGGCGTGCAGCGGGCTGATCGCCAGCGCGTCGGCGCCATGCCGCGCGGCGCTGCGTAGCAGGTCCTCGAGGGCGGCGCTGTCGCCCAGGCCGCCGTCGCCGGGGCGGCGCAGGGCATAGACCTGGGCGGCCAGACCCCAGCGACGCGAGCGACCCGGGGCGAGGCTGGCCAGGGACGGACAGCTCGGCGGCGCCATCGCCACCGCCCATTCCCGCTGCTCCAGCGACAGCTGCGCATAGCCGCTGCGGGCCTGCGCCGGCAGGCGGCCTTCGGCGTCCAGGCGCAGGGCGATCCGCGTGCCGTCCTCGTAGACCAGTTCGCCCGGGGTGCCGGCGGGGCCGAGCGCTTGCTCCAGCGGCTGGCCGCATTCGCCGACCAGCAGTCCGAGGTTGGCGCTGTCCTCGCGCAGCCGGGCCAGCGCGGCCAGGCTCTGTTCGATCTGTTGCGGACTCTGCGCCGGATAGCCGAGTGCTTCCAGCAGGCCGCGCTGGACCTCCGGGTCGACCCGCTGCGACCGTCCGTTGGCGTCCTGCCAGTCGAGTTGCAGGCCCACGGCGGCGGCCAGTTCGGCCAGGCGTGCGTCACTCATGGGCGGGCTCCAGGCTGACCGCGATGCTGCGGGGACTTAGGCGGCCGCGGCGATACTCGGCACAGGCGAGGTTGTCGAGGAACAGCACCTGGGTGGCGGCCGCCGGCGGCTCGACTTCCGCTTCGAGCGGAGAAGGGTTGAAGTCGATTCGCCAGTCACTGCCGTCACCGAGTCGCCAGCGCGCCGACAGCGCGGCGCCGGCGATGGTGGTCACGCCCAGCGAACGGGCGCCGCGCAGGCGCGGGATCAGGTGTTCGTGACGGATTTCCAGCAGTTGCCGGTAGAAGCCGCGCCAGGCCGGGTCGCAATAGGCCAGGCCGGGACGCGAGCGCTCGAAGGTCTCCACCGCGTTGGGATCGGGGAGCGAAGCCAGGGTGGCGCCCTCGCCGAAGCGGCCGAACTCGCCGAACTCCTTGCGTCGTCCCTCGCGGACCGCGTCCGCCAGTTCGCCCTGGTGATCGGTGAAATACAGGAACGGTTCGCGCGCGGCGCATTCCTCGCCCATGAACAGCAGCGGGATCATCGGCGCGAGCAGTTGCAGCGCTATCGCCAGGCGCAACGCCTGGGGTTCGGCGAGAACGCTGAGACGCTCGCCGAAGGCGCGGTTGCCGACCTGGTCGTGGTTTTGCAGAAACAGCACGAAGGCGTCCGGCGCCAGGTCGGCACTCGGTTCGCCGCGCGGCCGGCCGTGGCGGTTGGCTTCGCCCTGGT
>NZ_SCND01000556.1:0-2424 GCF_005503585.1 Pseudomonas sp. 2VD | reverse complement strand
CGAAGGACGGCCTCAAGCGCGGCACCCACCTGCGCTGCTACGGCGAAGTCCGGCCGGGCGCCTCGGGCCTGGAGATCTACCATCCGGAATACCGCGCGCTGAACGGCGACGAGCCGATTCCGGTGGAGCAGACCCTGACGCCGATCTACCCGACTACCGAGGGCCTCACCCAGCAGCGCCTGCGCCAGTTGAGCCAACAGGCCCTGGCCATGCTCGGTCCCAGCAGCCTGCCCGACTGGCTGCCGGCGGAACTGGCCCGCGATTACCAACTTGGCCCGCTCGACCAGGCGATCCGCTACCTGCACCGGCCGCCGCCGGATGCCGACATCGAGGAACTGGCCGAAGGCCGGCACTGGGCGCAGTTGCGCCTGGCCTTCGAAGAACTGCTGACCCACCAGTTATCCCTGCAGCGCCTGCGCGAAGCCGTGCGTTCGCAGGCAGCGCCGCGCTTGCCGGCGGCCAGCCGCTTGCCGAAACGCTTCCTTGCCAACCTCGGCTTCCAGCCGACCGGCGCGCAACGCCGGGTCGGCGCGGAGATCGCCTACGACCTGGCCCAGGACGAACCGATGCTGCGCTTGGTGCAAGGCGACGTCGGCGCCGGCAAGACCGTGGTCGCCGCCCTCGCCGCCCTGCAAGCCATAGAGGCCGGCTACCAGGTGGCGCTGATGGCGCCGACCGAGATCCTCGCCGAGCAGCATTTCCTCAACTTCAGCAAGTGGCTCCAGCCGCTGGACATCGAAGTCGCCTGGCTGGCCGGCAAGCTCAAGGGCAAGGCCCGCGCGGCGGCACTGGAACGCATCGGCGACGGCGCGCCGATGGTGGTCGGCACCCACGCGCTGTTCCAGGATGAAGTGAAATTCAAGCGCCTTGCACTGGCGATCATCGACGAACAGCACCGCTTCGGCGTGCAGCAGCGCCTGGCCCTGCGCCAGAAGGGCGTGGACGGCAGGCTCTGCCCGCACCAGTTGATCATGACCGCCACGCCGATCCCGCGGACCCTGGCGATGAGCGCCTATGCCGACCTCGACACCTCGATCCTCGACGAGCTGCCGCCCGGGCGTACCCCGGTGAATACCGTGCTGGTGGCCGACAGCCGCCGTATCGAGGTGATCGAGCGAGTCCGCGCGGCTTGCCGCGAAGGGCGCCAGGCCTACTGGGTGTGTACCCTGATCGAAGAGTCCGAGGAGCTTACCTGCCAGGCCGCCGAGACCACCTACGAAGAGCTTTCCTCGGCGCTGGGCGAACTGCGTGTCGGCCTGATCCACGGGCGCATGAAGCCGGCGGACAAGGCCGTGGTGATGGAGGCCTTCAAGGAAGGCATGTTGCAACTGCTGGTGGCGACCACGGTGATCGAGGTCGGCGTCGACGTGCCCAACGCCAGCCTGATGATCATCGAGAACCCCGAGCGCCTTGGCCTGGCCCAACTGCACCAGCTACGCGGCCGTGTTGGCCGGGGCAGCGCCGCCAGCCACTGCGTGCTGCTCTACCACCCGCCGCTGTCGCAGATCGGCCGCGAGCGGCTGGGCATCATGCGCGAGACCAGCGACGGCTTCGTCATCGCCGAGAAGGACCTGGAATTGCGCGGCCCCGGCGAAATGCTCGGCACCCGCCAGACCGGCCTGCTGCAATTCAAGGTCGCCGACCTGATGCGCGACGCAGACCTGCTGCCGGCGGTCCGCGATGCCGCCCAATCCCTCCTGGCGCACTGGCCGCAGCATGTCAGCCCGCTGCTCGAACGGTGGTTGCGCCACGGCCAGCAATACGGTCAAGTGTGATCTATTTCGCTCTCGCTGACCGGCGTAGGTCTCAGTCTTGAAGCAGCTCTGGTTATACTGAGGGAAAATCCAGCTCGCATGGTCTCGTCATGACAGAAGCCGCCCTGGCCTCCGCCGATGCTCCGCACGCCCCCCAGGTCATCCTCCAGCTGCTCGCCAAGCTAGGCATCGCCTGCCGCGAGGTCAGCGACAGCGCGGAGCTGCCTGCCGCCCGCCGGGTCCAGGCGGTGCTGCTGGACGACGCCGTCGGCACCCTGCTGGTGCTGTTCCCGCAGAGCCAGTTGCTGGACCTTGCCCGGCTCACCGAACTGACCGGCCGCAAGCTGCTGGCGATCGAGCCCGAGCGCCTGGAACGAATGCTCGGCAAGCACGAGCTGCACCGCCTGCCGGCGTTGCCGCCCCTGACCAGTTCGCCCTGCCTGTACGACGAGCGCCTGTTGCAGGAACCGCGCCTGCTGATCGAGTCCGGCCAGCCCGGCATCCTCCTGGAGATCGCCAGCAACGACTTCCGCGGCCTGCTGGGCAAGGCCAGCGCCGCGCGCTTCGGCGAACCGCTGGAAAACATCAACCTGAACCTTGACCGCCCGGACGACGACCGCGCGGAAATCAGCCAGGCCGTGCAGGCCTTCACCGCCCGGCGCATCCAGCA
>NZ_SCND01000555.1:0-2463 GCF_005503585.1 Pseudomonas sp. 2VD | reverse complement strand
GACTTGGTAATCGATGGCTCGGTGCGCGGCAAGCTCGCGAAACTGGCCGAAGCGTTGAAATCTTGAGTTTGAAGGGGCAGCGGCATGCAGCAACTCAATCCTTCCGAAATTAGTGAAATCATCAAGGGGCGCATCGAGAAACTCGACGTCGCCTCCCAAGCACGAAACGAAGGCACCATCGTCAGCGTGTCCGACGGTATCGTGCGCATCTACGGTCTGGCCGACGTCATGTACGGCGAGATGATCGAGTTCCCGGGCGGCGTCTACGGTATGGCGCTGAACCTGGAGCAGGATTCCGTGGGTGCCGTGGTCTTGGGTGAATACCAGGGCCTCGCCGAAGGCATGAACGCCAAGTGCACCGGGCGCATCCTGGAGGTTCCGGTCGGTCCGGAACTGCTGGGTCGCGTAGTTGACGCACTGGGCAATCCGATCGACGGCAAAGGCCCGATCGACGCCAAGGCCACCGACGCGGTCGAGAAGGTCGCTCCGGGCGTGATCTGGCGTAAGTCGGTAGACCAGCCGGTACAGACCGGCTACAAGTCGGTCGACGCCATGATCCCGGTAGGCCGTGGCCAGCGCGAGCTGATCATCGGCGACCGCCAGATCGGCAAGACCGCCCTCGCGGTCGACGCCATCATCAACCAGAAAGACAGCGGCATTAAGTGCGTCTACGTGGCCATCGGCCAGAAGCAGTCCACTATCGCCAACGTCGTACGCAAGCTGGAAGAGAACGGCGCCCTGGCCAACACCATCGTGGTCGCCGCCAGCGCTTCCGAGTCCGCCGCCCTGCAATACCTGGCGCCGTACTCCGGTTGCACCATGGGCGAATACTTCCGTGATCGCGGTGAAGACGCCCTGATCGTCTACGACGACCTGTCCAAGCAGGCCGTGGCTTATCGCCAGATCTCCCTGCTGCTGCGTCGTCCGCCGGGCCGCGAAGCCTACCCGGGCGACGTGTTCTATCTCCACAGCCGTCTGCTGGAGCGCGCTTCCCGCGTTTCCGAAGAGTATGTCGAGAAGTTCACCAACGGCGCCGTGACCGGCAAGACCGGCTCGCTGACCGCGCTGCCGATCATCGAGACCCAGGCCGGCGACGTTTCCGCGTTCGTTCCGACCAACGTGATCTCGATCACCGACGGCCAGATCTTCCTGGAATCCGCCATGTTCAACTCGGGTATCCGTCCGGCCGTCAACGCCGGTATCTCGGTATCCCGCGTAGGTGGCGCGGCCCAGACCAAGATCATCAAGAAGCTGTCCGGCGGCATTCGTACCGCTCTGGCCCAGTACCGTGAACTGGCGGCCTTCGCCCAGTTCGCCTCGGACCTGGACGAAGCGACCCGCAAGCAGCTGGAGCATGGTCAGCGCGTTACCGAGCTGATGAAGCAGAAGCAGTACGCGCCGATGTCGATCGCCGAGATGTCGCTGTCCCTGTATGCCGCCGAGCGTGGCTTCCTGCAGGACGTCGAAATCGCCAAGGTCGGTAGCTTCGAGCAGGCGTTGATCTCCTACTTCCAGCGCGAGCATGCCGCTCTGCTGGCGAAGATCAACGAGAAAGGTGACTTCAACGACGAAATCGACGCGGGCATCAAGGCCGGCATCGAGAAGTTCAAGGCCACCCAAACCTGGTAAGCCGCAGCGGGAGCCGCGAGGCTCCCGCCTGCTAACCCGATAGGTGTCAAATGGCAGGCGCAAAAGAGATTCGCAGCAAGATTGCGAGCATCAAAAGCACGCAAAAGATCACCAATGCCATGGAAAAAGTGGCGGTGAGCAAGATGCGCAAGGCACAAATGCGCATGGCGGCCGGCCGTCCCTACGCGGAGCGTATTCGCCAGGTGATCGGCCATCTGGCCAACGCCAACCCGGAATACCGTCACCCGTTCATGGTCGAGCGTGAAGTCAAGCGCGTCGGCTACATCGTGGTGAGCAGTGACCGTGGTCTGTGCGGCGGTCTGAACATCAACCTGTTCAAGTCCCTCGTCAAGGACATGAGCGGCTACCGCGAGCAAGGGGCGGAAATCGACCTTTGCGTGATCGGTAGCAAGGGCGCTTCGTTCTTCCGCAGTTTCGGCGGCAACGTCGTGGCAGCTATCAGCCACCTCGGCGAAGAGCCTTCGATCAACGACCTGATCGGCAGTGTCAAGGTGATGCTCGACGCATACCTCGAAGGCCGTATCGATCGCCTGTTCGTGGTCTCCAACAAGTTCGTCAACACCATGACCCAGAAGCCGACCGTGGAACAGCTGATTCCGCTGGTGGCCGATGACGATCAGGAGCTGAAGCACCACTGGGACTATCTCTACGAACCCGACGCCAAGTCGCTCCTCGACGGGCTGCTGGTGCGTTACGTGGAATCCCAGGTGTACCAGGCCGTGGTTGAGAACAACGCCTGTGAGCAGGCGGCCCGGATGATTGCAATGAAGAACGCTACCGACAACGCCGGCGAGCTGATCAGCGATTTGCAGC
>NZ_SCND01000554.1:0-2527 GCF_005503585.1 Pseudomonas sp. 2VD | reverse complement strand
CGTTGTAGTCGACCACTCGTTTGACTGCTACAAGAACCTTCATGGATTCCTCGTTATTCTCCGGTGAATAAGGATGTCGCCAGACAGGCCTGGCCGGTGATGCTCGCCGGCCGGAAACCGACACTCTGCTAGACAGCGACCGCAAAACCGCCCGTATCTTGACCGGATCACCCTTTTCGGTCAATACGGCAAAAGGGTGGTTTCCCCCCCTCGAATGCCGATTCTATCAGGCTTCCAAAGAATTCAAACAAACGTTTGTATTGGACCTGCCCATGCAGCTATATATAATGCGCCCGCTCTGATCAGGGAAAGATCTCAGCCACCAATAAACAGATACCGTGAGCCTTGAGTAGGAGATCGATAGTGGAACGCGAATACATGGAATTCGACGTCGTCATCGTCGGCGCCGGCCCCGCCGGTCTGTCCGCCGCATGCCGACTGAAGCAGAAGGCCGCCGAAGCCGGTCAAGAGATCAGCGTCTGCGTGGTCGAGAAGGGTTCCGAAGTGGGCGCCCACATCCTCTCCGGCGCGGTGTTCGAGCCGCGCGCGCTGAACGAGCTGTTCCCCGACTGGAAGGAACTCGGCGCGCCGCTCAATACTCCGGTGACCGGCGACGACATCTACGTATTGAAGAGCGCCGAGAGCGCTACCAAGGTGCCCAACTTCTTCGTGCCCAAGACCATGCACAACGAGGGCAACTATATCATCTCCCTGGGCAACCTCTGCCGCTGGCTGGCCCAGCAGGCCGAAGGACTGGGCGTGGAGATCTACCCGGGCTTCGCCGCCCAGGAAGCGCTGATCGACGAGAACGGCGTGGTCCGCGGCATCGTCACCGGCGACCTCGGCGTCGACCGCGAAGGCAACCCGAAAGAAGGCTACTACACCCCCGGCATGGAGCTGCGGGCCAAGTACACCCTGTTCGCCGAAGGCTGCCGCGGGCACATCGGCAAGCAACTGATCAAGAAATACAACCTGGACAGCAAGGCCGATGCCCAGCACTACGGTATCGGCATCAAGGAAATCTGGGACATCGACCCGTCCAAGCACAAGCCCGGCCTGGTGGTCCATACCGCCGGCTGGCCGCTGAACGACGAAAATACCGGCGGCTCGTTCCTCTACCACCTGGAGAACAACCAGGTGTTCGTCGGCCTGATCATCGACCTGTCCTACAGCAACCCGCACCTGTCGCCGTTCGACGAGTTCCAGCGCTACAAGCACCACCCGGTGGTCAAGCAGTACCTGGAAGGCGGCAAGCGCGTGGCCTACGGCGCCCGGGCCATCTGCAAGGGCGGCCTGAATTCGCTGCCGAAGATGGTCTTCCCCGGCGGCGCGCTGATCGGTTGCGACCTCGGCACCCTGAACTTCGCCAAGATCAAGGGCAGCCACACCGCGATGAAGTCCGGCATGCTCGCCGCCGACGCGATCGCCGAGGCCCTGGCCGCCGGCCGCGAAGGCGGCGACGAGCTGTCCAACTACGTCGATGCGTTCAAGGCCAGCTGGTTGTACGACGAACTGTTCCGCAGCCGCAACTTCGGCGCGGCCATCCACAAGTTCGGCGCTATCGGCGGCGGCGCGTTCAACTTCATCGACCAGAACATCTTCGGCGGCAAGATCCCCGTCACCCTGCATGACGACAAGCCGGACTACGCCTGCCTGAAAAAGGCCAGCGAAGCGCCGAAGATCGACTACCCGAAGCCGGACGGCAAGCTCAGCTTCGACAAGCTGTCCTCGGTGTTCCTCTCCAATACCAACCACGAGGAAGACCAGCCGATCCACCTCAAGCTGGCCGATGCGAGCATTCCGATCGAGAAGAACCTGCCGCTCTACGACGAGCCGGCCCAGCGCTACTGCCCGGCAGGCGTGTACGAAGTGGTGGCCAACGACGACGGCAGCAAGCGCTTCCAGATCAACGCGCAGAACTGCGTGCACTGCAAGACCTGCGACATCAAGGACCCGGCGCAGAACATCACCTGGGTGGCGCCGGAAGGTACCGGCGGGCCGAACTACCCCAACATGTAAGGCAAACGAAAAAGGCTCCCTCGGGAGCCTTTTTTCATGCTGCGCCTGTCAGTCCGGCTGCGGGCCGATGGGAAAGAACTCGCCGTGGCTCCAGACGCCGAGCCATTCGATGCCGTCGATCCGGCGCGGCACCGCCAGCTCGACCAGTTGGTAGAACACGTTGCGATGCACCAGCGCCTCGAGGTTGTCGCGCACCCGCAGGTAGGGCGTGGGTTCCTGGGTGCGGGGGTCGATCTCGACGCGCAGCGGATGCCCGGCGTCCGCCTCGACCTCGTCCTCGACGTTGGTGGCGAAGCGCAGTACCTGCGCCCCGCCCTCGCCCTGCACCTGCAGGGTCACCGCGACGAAGGGCGCATCGTCGACGCGGATACCGACATCATTCGCCGCGACGACGAAGTGCTGGCACGGGTCAACAAGGGCGAGACCTATTCCTCTACCCTGGATGCGCTGGAAAAGCTTGGCGAGGCGGGGATCAGTCGTTCGGTGATGATCCTACACGGTCTGGGCG
>NZ_SCND01000553.1:0-2540 GCF_005503585.1 Pseudomonas sp. 2VD | reverse complement strand
GGGTGGGGCGGGAACGTCCGTGGTCATCCATACGCGATCACCTTCTGCTAAGGGCCTGGCGACGGAATGCCGGGTCGGCGCTCCGCCGGGGGGCGAGCCGCCTTCTCTCTTCCGGTGGGGAGAGCCTGACAGCAGAGGTGAGGGCCGGGGCCGCCACCTGTGCTGCAGGGTTCGGCGGTCTACGGTTCCACAAATACCGCAAAAAATATGACGGTAAAAAGTACTTTTCGTCATCAGCAGGTTTTTTTTCCGCAAGCGACGAAATACCTTGGCGCAGCCCTTCGCGAGGTCTAGTGTTATCGGTCCCACCCCTGTGAAAACCCTCCGCTTTTCCGTGCCGCAACGGTTTTCCAGCGCCATTCCCCCTCCCCCCTGCTCCTGCGACATAAAGCCGCCACTGCCCCCTGCGCCGCCTTCCTGTATGAATCCGGGGCTTGACCTTGACACGATGTCAAGGCTGAACCTGGCGACAGATCTCACCGGCGCCTCCCAGGGCGCCTGCGGTGCCACTTCTGTCCATTCCAAGGAGGACTCATGAACAGCGCCACGCTAACCGAGCTCGATCTGCCGGTCAGCGGCATGACTTGCGCGTCCTGCGCCGGCCGTGTCGAACGAGCCCTGAAGAAAGTGCCCGGGGTCGCGGCCGCCTCGGTCAACCTGGCCAGCGAGCAGGCCCGCGTACAGGCCCCGGCGGACAGCCTGCCGGCCCTGGTGGCGGCGGTCGAGCAGGCCGGCTACCAGGTTCCGGCGCGCAGCCTGGAACTGTCCATCGAGGGCATGACCTGCGCCAGTTGCGTCGGCCGGGTCGAGCGGGCGCTGAAGAAGGTGCCCGGCGTACGCGAGGTCAGCGTCAACCTGGCCAGCGAGCGCGCCCACCTCGACCTGCTCGGCGCCGTGGACAGCCAGGCCTTGCTGCAGGCGGTGGAACAGGCCGGCTACAAGGCCCGCCTGCTCGACGCGGGGCAACCACGCCAGGACGATGCCGAGCGCCGCCTGCGCCGCGAACGCTGGTGGGTGATCGCCGCGCTGTTGCTGGCGTTGCCGCTGGTGCTGCCGATGCTGGTGGAATGGGCCGGCCTGCACTGGATGCTGCCGCCGTGGGCGCAGTTCCTCCTGGCGACCCCGGTGCAGTTCGTCATCGGCGCGCGCTTCTATGTCTCCGCCTGGCGCGCGGTGAAAGCCGGTGCCGGCAACATGGACCTGCTGGTCGCCCTCGGCACCAGCGCCGGCTACGGCCTCAGCGTCTACCTCTGGCTGACCGCCCCGCCCGGCCACATGCCGCACCTCTACTTCGAAGCCTCGACCGTGGTGATCGCCCTGATCCTCCTCGGCAAGTACCTGGAAAGCCGCGCCAAGCGCCAGACCGCCAGCGCCATCCGCGCCCTCGAGGCGTTGCGCCCGGAGCGCGCGGTGCGCCTGCGCGACGGTCGCGAGGAAGAGGTGGCGATCGCCGAGTTGCGCCTCGGCGACGAGGTGGTGGTGCGTCCCGGCGAACGCTTCCCGGTGGACGGCGAGGTGCTCGACGGCAGCAGCCACGCCGACGAGGCGCTGATCACCGGCGAGAGCCTGCCGGTGCCCAAGGCTCCCGGCGACAAGGTCACCGGCGGCGCGATCAACGGCGAAGGCCGCCTGCTCCTGCGCACCACTGCGCTCGGCGGGGAAACGGTGCTGGCGAAGATCATCCGCCTGGTGGAAGACGCCCAGGCCGCCAAGGCGCCGATCCAGAAGCTGGTGGACAAGGTCAGCCAGGTCTTCGTCCCGGTGGTGATCCTCATCGCGCTGGTCACCCTCGGCGCCTGGCTGATCGCCGGGGTCGGCCTGGAGCAGGCCCTGGTGAACGCCGTGGCGGTGCTGGTGATCGCCTGCCCCTGCGCCCTCGGCCTGGCCACCCCGACCGCGATCATGGCCGGCACCGGCGTGGCCGCGCGCCACGGCATCCTGATCAAGGACGCCGAGTCCCTGGAAGTCGCCCATGCGGTCACCAGCGTGGCCTTCGACAAGACCGGCACCCTGACCTCCGGGCGACCGCAGATCATCCACCTCGGCGGCGACGACCAGGAGCAACTGCTCAGGCTCGCCGGCGCCCTGCAACGCGGCAGCGAGCACCCGCTGGCCAAGGCCGTGCTCGAGCGCTGCGCCGAGCGCGACCTGGAGGTTCCGCCGGTGAACGCCAGCCAGGCCCTCAGCGGTCGCGGCATCCAGGGCGAGGTCGAGGGTCGCCGGCTGGCCTTGGGCAACCGCCGCCTGCTCGACGAGCAGGAACTCAAGCCCGGCGCGCTGGCGAGTGCCGCCGCGGACTGGGAGGCCGAGGGCCGCACCCTGTCCTGGCTGCTGGAACTGGCTCCGGAGAAACGCGTGCTCGGCCTGTTCGCCTTCGGCGACAGCCTCAAGGACGGCGCCGCCGAAGCGGTGGAGGCCCTGCGCGAACGGGATATCCACAGCCACCTGATCACCGGCGACAACCGCGGCAGCGCGGCGGTGGTGGCCAAGGCCCTGGGCATCGACGACGTACACGCGGAAGTGCTGCCGGCGGACAAGGC
>NZ_SCND01000552.1:0-2557 GCF_005503585.1 Pseudomonas sp. 2VD | reverse complement strand
GCCAACTGGTAGGCTGCCTCGTCGTCGCCGGCATCGGCCGCCAGGCGGCTCTTCAGTTCTGCGCTGTCGGGCAGGTCGGCAGCCTGGCGCAGGAAGGTCAGTTGCGCGCGGGCGCCGGCCAGGGCCTGCTTGTGCTCGTCGCTCTTCACCGCGTCGAGGATGGCCTGCGCCTCTTCCAGTTCGCCGCGCTCGGCCAGGCAGCGGGCGTAGAGGATCAGCGCCGCGGGGTTGTCGTTGTTCTCCGCCAGCAGGGCTTTCAGGGTCGCTTCGGCGTCGCCGATGCGGCCTTCGGCGAACAGCGCCTGGGCCACTTCCAGCGGGTCTTCGTCAGGCAGCGCCGGTGCTTTCACATGGGGTTCGAGCAGGGCTCGGATCTGCGATTCGGGCTGGGCACCGGCGAAACCGTCGACCGGCTGGCCATCCTTGAACAGGACCACGGTCGGCAGGCTGCGGATGCCGAAGCGCATCACGATGTCCTGCTCGACGTCGCAGTTGACCTTGGCCAGCAGCAATTCGCCCTGGTAGGACTCGGCGATCTGCGCCAGCAGCGGCATCAGCGCCTTGCACGGGGCGCACCAGTCGGCCCAGAAGTCCACCAGGACCGGCTTGTGGAACGAGTTCTCGATGACCAACTGCTCGAAGTTGGCGCCGGTGACGTCGAAGATGTAGGGCGTATCGCTCATGTCGATTCTCGGAAACGCAAGGTGGTGACCACTATAAGTGGGGGCGCGCCGCGCGCAAACAAGCCCGTGCCTCAGGCTTGCCCGCGTTCGGCGTGATACAGGCTGACCAGGCGGAATTCGGCGGGCTCGGCGAGGTCCGGCCAGGTACAGGCGTCGAGCACGTCCAGGCGCCGGTACAGCGGATGACGGAAGTCACGGACCCGCGAGTCGGCGACCAGCGCCTGGCGGCCGCGGCTGAGGAACTGGTCGAGCAGCGGCAGGTTGGCGCGGTCGTAGAGCACGTCGGCCACCAGGATCAGGTCGAAGCGATCGTCCTCGGCGAAGAAGTCCGCCGAATAGCTCAGCTCCACTCCGTTCAGTTCGGCGTTCGCCCGGCTCGCTGCCAGCGCCAGGGGATCCAGGTCGCAAGCCACCACCTCGGCGGCGCCGGCTCGGGCCGCGGCGATCGCCGCCACCCCGGAGCCGCTACCGAAGTCCAGCACGCGCTTGTCGCGGACCCACTGCGGGCGCTCCGCCAGCCAGCGCGCCAGGACCAGCCCGCTGGCCCAGCAGAAGCACCAGTACGGCGGCTCTTCGAGGATGCGGCGGGTTTCCTCCGGGTTGAACTGGCGGTCCATGTTCTGCGCGTCGATCAGCCACAGGCGCAGGTCGGTGCCGGGCAGCGCGGTGGCGCTGAGCCGGGCGTCGCCGAGCAGCTCGCCCAGCGCCTGGGTCAGGGCTTGGGGTGCCGTCACGGCGCGCGTACCAGGCGCAGTTCGCCGAGGGACTGGGTGGTCGGCTGGGCGATCCGCAACGGATGCAGGCGCCAGGCCAACTGGCCGGACTGGATCACCCGCGCGTGCAGTTCGACGCGCAGCGCGCCACCGGCCGGCGGGAAGGACTCGGGGTTGAACGGCAGGCGGAAGGGCATGAGTTCGCCGGTGGCCAGCACCGTCTCGCTGGCCAGCAGCCGCTGTGGGCGGTCGCGCTCGTCGATCACCAGCAGTGCCATCTGCACCTCGCTGCCGCGTGGCAGGCTGCCCTGGATGCTGCTCAGCGTTCCGCTCAGCTCGCGCAGGTGGGCCGGCAGCACCGGCTCGACCATGGTCACGCTGCGCGAAGCTTGCGGCGTTGGCGCAGGCTTCGGCTTGTCGCTGGAACAAGCGGCGAGGAGAAGGACGGCCAGCAGGGCGATCGAGCGCAGGGTCATGGGCTGCTCCATAGCGGTGGAATCCGGGCGGCGCTTGTATAGCGCAAAGTGTGATTCTTGTCGCGCTTCGCGTAGGCCGCAACGTCCGATTCTTCCCGCCTCTCCCATCGTGCCGGCGCCGGTCGATTCTGCGGGTGCTCGGTCGGGCGCGGATGCGCTACCATGCGGCTTCCTTCAGCTACGCCTGTATCAGCACCATGCATTGTCCCTTCTGCGGTGCCCATGACACCAAAGTGATTGACTCGCGACTGGTCGCCGAGGGCGATCAGGTGCGCCGGCGCCGCGAGTGCCTGGCCTGCGGCGAACGTTTCACCACCTTCGAGACCGCCGAACTGGTCATGCCGCGCCTGATCAAGCAGGACGGCAGCCGCCAGCCGTTCGACGAGGACAAGCTGCGCGCCGGCATGCAGCGTGCCCTGGAGAAGCGTCCGGTCAGCGTCGAGCGCCTGGAAGCGGCCATCGGCCACATCAAGCACCAGTTGCGCGCCACCGGCGAGCGCGAGATCAAGTCGCGGGTGCTGGGCGAACTGGTGATGGCCGAGCTGCAGAAGCTCGACGAAGTCGCCTACATCCGCTTCGCCTCGGTTTACCGGCGCTTCCAGGACCTCAACGAATTCCGCGAGGAGATCGAACGCCTCGCCCGCGAGCCGGCCAAGGAATGAACGCCGCCGACCCGCTGTACATG
>NZ_SCND01000551.1:0-2568 GCF_005503585.1 Pseudomonas sp. 2VD | reverse complement strand
CCTTGCTGAACGAAGGCCTGAACGGCGTGCCGGGGCGGGTCGAGGCCGGTCCGCCGAAGCACCTGGGCAGCGCCCTGGGGCAGATGGTCAACTTCCTCGGCACCCTGCAGAACGAGTGGGCCGGGGCCCAGGCCTTCAGTTCCTTCGATACCTACCTGGCGCCCTACGTGCGCAAGGACCGCCTCGACTACGCCAGCGTGCGCCAGGCCCTCCAGGAGTTCATCTACAACCTCAACGTGCCGTCGCGCTGGGGCACCCAGACGCCCTTCACCAACCTGACCTTCGACTGGGTCTGCCCGGACGACCTGCGCGACCAGGTGCCGCGCATCGGCGGCGAGGAGATGCCCTTCGCCTACGGCGAGCTGCAGGCCGAGATGGACCTGATCAACCGCGCCTACATCGAGGTGATGCAGGCCGGCGACGCCCATGGCCGGGTGTTCACCTTCCCGATCCCGACCTACAACATCACCCACGACTTCCCCTGGGACAGCGACAACGCCACGCGCCTGTTCGAGATGACCGCGCGCTACGGCCTGCCCTACTTCCAGAACTTCCTCAACTCGGACATGCAGCCCAACCAGGTGCGCTCGATGTGCTGCCGCCTGCAACTGGACGTGCGCGAACTGCTCAAGCGCGGCAACGGCCTGTTCGGCTCGGCGGAGCAGACCGGCTCGCTGGGCGTGGTGACGATCAACTGCGCGCGCCTGGGCTATCGCCACCGTGGCGACGCCGCCGGCCTCTACCGCCAGCTCGACCACCTGCTCGAACTCGCCTTCGCCAGCCTGGAGCTGAAGCGCAAGGTGATCCAGCAGCACATGGATGCCGGCCTCTATCCCTACACCCGACGCTACCTGGGTACCCTGCGCAACCATTTCTCCACCATCGGCGTGAACGGCCTGCACGAGATGGTGCGCAACTTCAGCGACGACCGCGAGGGACTGCACAGCGAAGCCGGGCGCGAGATGGCCCTGGCCCTGCTCGATCATGTGCGCGCGCGGCTGGTGGCTTTCCAGGAGAACAGCGGGCACCTCTACAACCTGGAAGCCACGCCCGCCGAGGGCACCACCTATCGCTTCGCCCGCGAGGACCGCAAGCGCTATCCGCGCATCCTCCAGGCCGGCACGCCGGAGGCGCCCTACTACACCAACTCCTCGCAACTGCCGGTGGGCTTCACCGACGACCCGTTCGAGGCGCTGGAGCTGCAGGACGCCCTGCAATGCAAGTACACCGGCGGCACCGTGCTGCATCTCTACATGGCCGAGCGGATTTCCTCCGCCGAAGCCTGCAAGACCCTGGTGCGCACCGCCCTCGGTCGCTTCCGCCTGCCGTACCTGACCGTCACCCCCACCTTCTCGATCTGCCCACGGCACGGCTACCTGGCCGGCGAGCACGAGTTCTGCCCGAAGTGCGACGAGGAGCTGCTGCAACGCTCCACGCCCAAGAGCTGTTGCGGCGGCTGCGGCGGTTGAGTCGCCTGTCGTTCCTTTCATCCACCAGCAAGGAGTACCACCGATGAACCCCAACCAGTTGCCCGAAGGCCAGCGCCAGCGCTGCGAAGTCTGGACCCGCGTGATGGGCTACCACCGTCCCGTGGCAGCGTTCAATGCCGGCAAGCAGTCCGAGCATCGCGAACGCCGCCATTTCCGCGAGACGCGATGAGCGCCACGCTCAGGGTCGGGGGCCTGGTGCCCCTGACCACCCTCGACTACCCCGGCCTGCTCGCCTGCGTGCTGTTCTGCCAGGGCTGCGCCTGGCGCTGCCGCTACTGCCACAACCCGGAACTGATCGCGCCGCGCGGCGCGGAGGAAATCCCCTGGCCACGCCTGCTCGACTTCCTCCGCCGACGCCAGGGCCTGTTGCAGGCGGTGGTCTTCAGCGGCGGCGAGGCGACCCTGCAGGCGGCCCTCGGCGACGCCATGCGCACGGTCCGCGAACTGGGCTTCCGCGGCGGCCTGCACAGCGCCGGCATCAACCCCCGCGCCTTCGCCCGGGTGCTGGCGCAGAGCGACTGGGTGGGCTTCGACGTCAAGGCGCCGGCCGAGGACGTCGCCGCCATTACCGGCGTGGACGGCAGCGGCGCGGCCAACTGGCGCAGCCTGGAATACCTGCTGGACAGCGGCGTGGCCTACGAATGCCGGACCACGGTGCACTGGCGCTTGTTCGATAGCGAACGCCTCTGGCGCCTGGCGACGCGCCTGCGCGCGATGGGCGTGGAGCGCTTCGCCGTACAACTGGCGCGCCCGGCCCGCCAGCTCGATCCGCAGCTTCTCGCGAAGCCCGCGCCGCAGGGCGCTGCGCAGCTATGGCGAGAACTGGAAGAGCTGTTTCCCGCCTTCGAACTGCGCGACGCCTGAGCCTCCGGTTCAGCGGCGCCGCTCGGGCCTGCCAGCTCGCTCGGACAGGGCGGGCAGTCCCGACCAGGCCTGCTCTTCACAAGACTCATACGATCGTACGAGAGCACCTTCTCGATTCCTAGTTGCGTCCAATTGTCGCGGACGGCGCCGCTCGCCACCCTTGCTCCAGATTCAGCGACCACTGTCCCTTATACACCTCTGACGCTGCCGACGC
>NZ_SCND01000550.1:0-2577 GCF_005503585.1 Pseudomonas sp. 2VD | reverse complement strand
GCCGGGCGAGGGTACCCAGGTGCCGATCTGGCTACTCGGTTCGAGCCTGTTCAGCGCCCACCTGGCGGCGCAGAAAGGCTTGCCCTATGCCTTCGCTTCGCATTTTGCACCACCACCAACGGTGCATGGTTCGGCAGCATCACCCCACCCGAGCCGACGCGGATCCGCGAGGTGCCACCAGCGATATGGCCGATCAGCAGCGCGGTGGCGGAGCTGGCGATGCCATCCATGTTGTGGTGCTCGGCCAGCCAGAAACGGTTGAAGCCCAGGCGCTCCACATGGCGCGCCAGGTCCAGGGAATTGTGCAGGGCTTCGGCCACGCTGCCGCCGGTGCGCACCGGCACCAGGTCGAGCATGGACAGGGGAATATCAGCAAGCGTTGTCATGAAGGCTCCAATCGGCAGCGGGCGATGGCCAGGGCGCGAGACACGCGCGGAAGGACCTCGCCCGGGGTTTGGATCAATTCTATATCACGCGTTATAGTTTTTGCCCACGGAGAATCCATGGGCTTTTTCCAGCCAAGGAGCGCTGTGGCGTCAGGCGGCCTCGACCGCCAGCAGGGAATCCCAGGCCGCCATCGCGCAGCGGCCGATGGCCAGCAACTGCTGGCGGCTGGCGCCGTCGCGGGCCTGGATCGACAGGCCCTGGAGCACGCTGCTGTAGAAACTGGTGAGCGCGTCGAGATCGGCTCCGGCCGGCACGTCGCCGTCAGCCACGCCTCGCGCGAAACGCTCGCGCAGCAGGCGCGCGGCGCGCCGCCGGTGATCGCGCAGGTAGTCTTCGACGCCTTTGTTGGCCGGCGAGAAATTGGTCGTGCTGAGGTCGACCAGGCAACCGCGCGGCTTGCCTTCCGTGGTGTAGCTGACGGCGGCGCTTTCCAGCAGCGCGGCGATCGACTCGCGCGCCGTCGGCAGGGCGAAGGCGCCCTTGGAAAGCTGGCATTCCTGGCTCAGGTAGAGTTCCACCGCCGAACGGAACAGCGCCTCCTTGGAACCATAGGCGGCATACATGCTCGGCGCGCAGATGCCACCCATGGCCTCCTTCAGCGCGGCCATGGTCGCGCCTTCGTAACCGGCCTCCCAGAACACGTCGAGCGCCCGGCGCAATGCCTGTTCACGATCGAAGCCGCAGGGGCGTCCACGCTTGGCCATGGGAATTCCTGAGAAAAAAACACGTCATATGGTAACACCGGCGAACAGTCGCAAGGCTGGAGGGGGTCGCTTGATCCATCATCGCGCTCGATATACACCATGCAGGCTTTTTACTTCTGCCGGTTCTCCCGCTGGGCAAACATGCTCTCCAAGGGCAGACGCCCACCCTTCCTCAGGAGAACCGATCATGTCCAGCTTCAGCGCCCTCGCCAGCTACTTCGCCGCTTCCGCGTTCTACAGCAATGCAGTGACCCCTACTCGCCCGGTTCAGGCCAGCGCGCCCGCATCGACCAGCGAGAAGAAATGAGCCCAAGGAGGCATCCATGCTCTCAGCCCGCTCCCGCAAGGCCCCGACCTATGGCGTCACCTATGTGAGCCTCGAGGATTGCACCCTGCACTTCGAGACCGAGTACATCATCGAGCGCCGCGACGGCAGCCTCGCGCACATGCCGATGCGCACGCCGGTCAGTGAGCGCGAAGCCCTGCAACGCCTGATCGAAAGCTGCATCGACGACTGATACCTCCAGTACCCGTGTGCCGCTCTCAGGAGCGGCCAGCGGCGTTTTCCCAATCCGCCACCAGCGTCCGCAGTCGCGCGTCGCGCAGTTCGAAGAGTTCCAGCAGCCCCAGTGCCCGGATCGCCGGCAGCAAGGCGCGCAGGTCTTCTTCAGCCTGCCGCCGTTGCGCCGCGGGCAGTTCCTCCTCAAGCAGCAGCCGGGCGTTGGCGATGAACGCGCCGACGCTGCCCTTGCGTATCTCCACGCCGCCCAGGCGGATGCGGTCCTGTCGGTCGGGAAGGATGTCTTCGGCTTTCATGGCGTGCTCCAGGCAAGAATGATGAGTCGCCAGGCTACATCCGCAGTCGAATGGCCTATTATCCATTCCAAGCCAATCATCGTCGTTTTTCCGCCAAATGCTTCCGGAACCCCTGCCCGTCCCGCTCTTCGCCCTGCGCATCGACCGCGCAGCCAGCCGCACGGCCTCCCACCGCCATGCCTGCGGCCAGCTCTACTGCCTGGAGCGCGGCCTTCTGGTGGTCGAGGACGAGCATGGCCGCCAGGCCCTGCCTCCGCGCCAGATCGCCTGGATCCCACCGGGTCACCCACACTCGGCGCACTCCCACGGCAGCCTGGCGGGCTGGAGCGCCTACCTCGCCGCCGAACACTGCCGCGACCTGCCCCGGCACCCCGGCGTGCTCGCCTGCTCGGCTTTCGTGGCGCTGATCGTCGAACGCGCCACCCGCTGGCCGACCGGCTCCGCCTGGAACACCGAACGCGAGAACCTGCTGCGCGTGCTGCTGGACGAACTGCGCCACGCCGTGCCCCAGCGGACCCGCCTGCCCTATCCGGGGGATTCGCGCCTGCGCAGGATCGCCGAGGCATTGCTGGCCAACCCCGGCGATCCTCGGCCGGCGGCCGAATGGGCA